>JAKISF010000001.1 GCA_021648725.1 Bacteroidales bacterium
TCGGCTGTCCGATAAAATTTGTATCTTTGTTCATATCTTAATTTTTATAGTGAAAAATAAAGATATAAAAAAGTGGGATTTCTCAATCGAGTTTCCCGCTTTTAAAAAGTTTTATCGGACAACAATGTTATTTAATGTAAAACTTTCACTTTCAAATTCATCATTGTATTGAAAAGTATAAGAAATACTGTTCAAAAAATCTAATTGAAATATTGCTTCCTTTAAATCAATTTCAATTAACTCTTTTATTCTTTCTTCTGTTTTTAATGGGAAAACTTTTTTTAAATTATTTTTAAAGGTAGAATCAACTCCACCTAAACCATCCCATAATATTTGCTCAATCATAAATCTTTTAAACTCTTCCCAGTTATTGTGATTATTGTCTTTGCAGTCTAAATCATATGATATTAATACTTTGTAGTCCATAGTTATATTATTAATCAATTTTTATAATTTCAAAAGAACCAATTAACTTGTTATTATTCATTATCTTCAAATAGTAAACTCCGGAACCAAAACTATTCATGTCAATTTGAATAACATCTGAAACCTCTCTATTATAATTAATTTTAAACTCTCGACCTAAATAATCAATTAAATATAACTTATATGCTTTGGAATTGTATTCGGTAAACAGATTTGATTTAACATATAAATTTGCAGATGTTGGATTTGGGTATATTTGAAAAGAATTTCTTTCTAATTGGTTTACTGATATAGTTTCATCAAAGTTTGCAACAAGAGTTCTATTATCTGTTACAGTGAAACTATAATTTGCATTTGCAGAAACTTGAGTTCCGTTTTCTGTCCAATTTACAAAATCATAATTTGTCTCTGCTGTTGCTGTCAAACTTGCAGTTGCACCATAATCATACGTTCCTGTACCTGTGATAGTCCCTCCGTTACTGGGATTTGAACTTGCCGAAATATTAAAAGTTTGAATTTCAAAGTTTGCAATAAGTGTTCTGTTTTCTGTTACTGTGAAACTGTAATTTGTATTTGTAGAGACTTGAGTTCCGTTTTCTGTCCAATTTGCAAAAACATAGCCTGTTTCAGCTGTTGCTGTTAAACTTGCAGTTTGACCATAGTCATACGTTCCTGCACCTGTCACATTACCACCATTACTTGGATTTGCACTTGCAGAAATATTAAAAGTTTGAATTTCAAAGCTTGCAACAAGTGTTCTATCTTCGGTTGCTGTAAAACTATAATTTGTATTTGTAGAAACTTGAGTTCCATTTTCTGTCCAATTTACAAAATTATAACCTGTTTCTGCTGTTGCTATTAAATTTGCAGTAGTTCCATAATCATATATTCCATCTCCTGCAATTGTTCCACTATTTATAGGACTGACACTTGCTAAAATATTAATACTTGAATCAATGTCGTTTAGTTAGTATTTCAATATAATTGTTTAAAATTTAGCAGTTTATAACAAAAAGTTCTTTGAAAGTTTGTTTTTATTCATATTGACTTTATCTTTACGGTATATATAGGGGGTAATTGTAATCCCAAAGAAATCCAAAGTGAAGACTATCGAATAATATTAACAAAAAATATTGATTATGAACTTGATGAAGAAAAGTTCCAAAGCCGTTCAAAAGACGGACCAAACGGTATGTTTTCACGTAAGAGAAAGCTGACAATCAGAGCATTAATTATTTTAATCATGTCTTTAAATCGAGCAATTCAACGAGAACTTGATAGTTTTTTTCAAAAAGTAGATTCATCTGATTATACAATTCGAGAAGCAACCAAAGGAGCTTTTAGTCAAGCACGTGCAAAATTAAATGAATGGGGTTTTATTCGCTTAAATGAAATTGCGGCAGATACTTTTTATTCTCAATCTGAATATTACGTATGGAATGGTCATCGGCTGTTAGCAGTTGACGGCACACGTTTGATGTTGCCGAATCATAAGACTGTTAAAGCCGAATTCGGAGAATGTTCATTCGGACCGAAAGCTGACAGCAAACGTTCAATGGCTTTGGCTTCGATGCTTTATGATGTTCTCAATCAAATATCAATTGATGCTCAACTTGCACCTTTCAAGAGCCCCGGAGCCAAAAAGAGTAGTGAACAGGCATTGTTGCAAAAGCACATGAAAAAACTAATACCAAATGATTTGTTGCTACTTGACAGAGGGTATCCGAGTTTGGCATTATTTTTTCAACTTAAAGCACAATCGGTTGAGTTTTGTATCAGAATGAAAGGCAGTTGGTGGAAAGAGGTTCGCAAGTTCAGAGAGAGTTCAGAAAAAGAAAAGATTGTAAATTTCAGTTTGCCTGGAAAAGATGAACAAACGTTAAGTGAATATTCTGAATTTACTGACAGAACTATAAAATGCAGACTAATAAAAATTGAATTGGACAGCGGAGAAATTGAAATATTATGTACTTCATTAACAGATAAAGAAAAGTATCCTTATGGACAATTTAAAGAGCTTTATCATTTTCGTTGGAATGAAGAAGAGGCATATAAATTGTTGAAAAACAGAATAGAACTTGAAAATTTCTCAGGAAAAACGGCAAAAGCCGTAAAGCAGGATTTTCATGCAAAAATATTTTTGCTTACCCTAAGTGCTGCTTATGCACATCCAATTGAAGAGAGGGTTAAAGAAAAATATAAGGCAGATGAAAAAAGAAAATACAGTCAAAAAATAAACAGAACAAATAGTATTGCAAAAACAAAAGATATACTGATTGGAATGTTTATCAAAAAGCAATACAAACAAGCATTAGAATCTTTTGATAAAATAGTTTACAATACAAGAGAAATCATTAGACCTAATCGGAAAAATAAAAGAAAGCATCGGTAGAAAAAACCTTATTCTATGAATTACAAGGGTTTATGACAAAGTATTAACTAAACGACATTGATACTTGAATATAGATTGCTTTCCCAAATGCCACGTCCAAATGTTGCAGCTCTTATTTTTAATGCACTATACTGAATTTCAAGTTCTGTAATTACAACATTTGGCAAGTTATCATTAAACAATATCCAGTCTGATGAATTATCATCCCAAACATATACACCTACATCTGTTCCTAGGTAAATTGTTCCATGATTTTTATTTATTACTGAACAATTGACAGGAAGATTAGGTAAACTTCCTGACCCATCATACCAGGTTGAACCTCCATCATTTGTTAAAAATACTTTTTCACCGTCAATATATCCTGATAATGTAACTAATATACCATTTGCATTTGTGGGATCAACTGTTAAAGAACTTATATTTGCAGTATGTACAGGTGTAATATCATACCAACTTGTTCCTCCATCTGTAGTTTTATATATATCGGAAAGAGTTGCTGCATATATATAATCTGGATTTGAAGAGGATACCACTAAATAATTTATAGGTAAACCACCATCTAAAATTGGAGATATTGCTGACCATGTTGCTCCCTGATTTGATGTTTGATAAACTTTATCATAACCTGCATAAAATGTCAGATTATCTGTAGGATGGATAACATAAGGTGTAACCCAACGCCCTTCCGGGTTGCCGGAAATGTTAGCAGAAAAATCATGAACACCACTGCCCGAATTCAATCGAGTAATAAGACCCTTTGGGCCTGAAACATATATGTTTTCATCAGTATAGTCAACAATACATTCCATACCATCACCAGTGGGATATATCATACCCCAATTAGAACCATCTTTATATTTAGTACTATTGTCCTGACAACCTCCGACAATAGTACTAGGTACTAATGTTGAATTACTAAATTTATAAAACTGTGTAATTTGTAAACCATTACTAATGTCGTTCCAAGTAGTACCTCCATCATTTGAATAATAAACTCCTCCATCATTACATTCAAATAAATAACTTGAGTTTAGGGGGTGAAAAGTAAGAAAATGTTTATCTGCATGGACAACATCTGCTCCTGTAGTATTATAAGTACTTGATTCTGTCCAGCAGTTAGATGGTGACCATGATGCCCCACCATCATTAGTTTTCCATGTATTTATACCACCAAGAAAAATATTATTCGCATTAGTTGGGTCTATTGCATAGGCTAAATCATAACTTCCTTGTCCGTTTTCATCAGATACCGCATCACCATACCAACCTAAGAAGTTACCCCATGCAGGAAGCCAATACTGAGAAAATGAAGCACCACTATTACTAGAATACCATAGTCCCGCAAGACCACCATTGTCACTTCTAGAACAAACTGCATCAACTAAAGTTGGTGCTGCTGCACTTACGGCAATGTTAATTCTGTTTATACCTGATAAAGATGTTACTTGTGTCCAAGTATCCCCAGTATTTGTTGAACGATAAATTTGTGCATTCCCAGCTCCTGTATTATCAAAGGTTGTTGCATAAACTGTTGATGGTTCTCCCGGCTTAAACTCCAAATCAATAAAATATCCTATTTGAGTAGCAGACCAATTTGTGCCTCCATCTGTTGTTTTGAAAATTCCTACAGAAGTTACTGCAATTAAAATTTGCGGATTTGTTGGATGTATAAGTAACCGTCTTATTAAAACACCTTGGTCTGGTGTAGCACTCAACACATTTGTCCATGTTGCACCTCCATTTGTAGATTTTAATATACCAATACTTTTTGTATCACCAAGACCTGCATATAAACTACCTCCGTCCCCGTCTCCTGTTGCAATATACATTATGTCCGGATTTGTATAATCAATTGCAATATCTGAAACACCTAATACTGGAAGATTGTCAGTATTAGTTGTCCATGTTGCACCAAAGTCTGTTGTTTTCCACAGACCTCCGGCAGGTGTACCTATCCAAAATGTATTAAAATCTGTCGGGTGAAAAGCAATACAGTTTACTCTCCCTATTCCTTCGTATCCTCCTGCTGCTGTTGAAGGCCCTAAAAATGTCCAATCTGAAGACACTTTTACATTATTATCTGATTCTTTGGTTGTCCACTTTTCCCATTCTTCTATGACAACTGTATTTTTTGGGAAAGTTCCATTAGAATTTACTCTTGTTTCCCAAAACCATTCCCATCTTTTAAATTGTTTGTATCCGCTACCTTTTTCTTTTGTTTTCTCAGGATTAGCATCAAAGTAGGTGTAAAAAGCTTCTTGAATTTCAAAAAATGTAGGGTTTGGATTCTTCATTAAAGAACTTTTCCAATTTTGAGCACTTAATCCTAAATTAAAAAAAATGAATAAAATAAAAATAATTGAAAGTTTAATTTTAGTAGCCATGATTTCAATTTTTAATGATAATTATAAAAAAGCAATGTATATTATATTCTTATTATTAAATAAATTTAACAATTAAAGCAAAGGTAATATTTAAAATCTTATTTGTTTTATAAATGAAGTACTTTCTCTGAATCGTGAATTACGTCACGCTTTAAAATGTTTTAAAACAAATCTTTATAAGTATTTTTTTTCAATAATTAACATATTTTTAATTTCATCAATATGCTTTGAAACATAATCAAATTGTTCAGAATAATTGCCCTGTTCTAATCTGCAATACCTCTTTATCCTTTCAAGTGCAGTATTATATTCATTGCTTTTTTCTGAAAGACTTTTAATGGTATTAATCATTTGTTCATGATGATCAAGTGTCACAAGATAATGATTGCATTTTTTACGAAAATTTTTATCAATTTTCAGTTCTCCGGAAGTAAGCAATGTTACACATATCTCTTTTCTTACATGAATAAATACACTAGGCTTACTCTTTTCTTTTAGAATCAAAACAGCTAATCCATAATTATGTTTCAGATATTCTTTGTTAGCTTCCATTTCAGAAATAAATCCTCTAAATATATTTTTTTCTCTTCTGTTTTTTTTGTATTTGTCATAAAAAATAGTAATAATCGGTGCAATTATTGCACCTCCTAATCCGCCTAATAAGACTGTTGTTAAGGTTTCCATATTTATAAGTTTAATAGTTAATAATCTGCGGAGTTGTGTATGTGTTCTATTATTTATTTTTAATCTTTTTTAGCAATTCTTCTCGTAACTTCTTTTTATACTTCATCATATACAAACATTACGTCAAATTTAAAAGTTAGTTCTGAACCTAGTAATTCAATTTTTATTTTTATTGGAAATTCATTGAGATTAGGAATTTCTCCTTTAACGTGTAACGGAATCTTTATTGGACTATTGAGTGTAAACACAGGTTGAAAATAATGAGGGCTATTAAATGCCAATAAAGTGTATGGCTGACTGAAAGAACTACTAGTATTAGTAATTCCTGTAACCTTAAAATAAAGTCCTTGATTTACTAATTTTGTTGACCATTCATCCGGTTTTTCCCATTCAAATAATGGTGTAAGTATAATTTTCTTTATTTCAATAAATGAACTTGGATTCATTAATAAAAACTCTTTTTCTTTTATTTTATTTGTCAATTGGAACATTAAATCTGATTTCATCGGACTCAATTTTTCAGCTAAATAATTTGTTCCGGCTCCAACTCCGTATTTTACTATCATCTTGTTTTTCACCATGGCAGTAAGTGCCTTTTTTACAGTTGACAGAGGGATATCCAGTTTTGTTGAAATTTCACTTGATTTGCTACCCGGATGGTTTTCTATGTATGCTAATATATTTTTAGTCCTGGGAGCTATTTTTTTTGATAAATTTTCATGAGTATTTAACTTAATCATTAGCTTATCTTGTATATTTAGCAGACAATCTAAAAAGAAGATAAGCCATTCATCTATATTTTCTCCCGGTCTTTGTTTTTGAGTTTTCATCAACACCTTATAATACTCTGCTTTTCTATGTTCTATTTCGTGTTCAAAACTAACATACTGAATCCATGTATAGCCACTCCTTAATAGTAATAAAGTTCCCAGTAATCGACTTAATCGTCCATTCCCGTCTTGGAAGGGGTGAATACTTAAAAAATCATAAACAAATAAGGCAGTCTTTACTATTGGAAGGGTTTCTTTATCTGAATGATACCATTCAATCAAATCTTTCATTGCCTGCTCTGTTGCCAGTCCCGGTTCTGCTGTTTCAAATATAATTTGTTTACTACCATCAAGCCGTTTGGCTTCAACAGAATTGCTAACTTGTTTATATTCTCCTCGATGCCACTCATCTTTTTTAGAATAATTCATTAGAATTTTGTGAAGATTCTTCAAGTTCCCTTCCGAAATAAGAATGTCTTTGTATGACTCTGCAATTGTATCAAGTACTTCAAAATAACCTGCGACTTCTTGCTCGTCCCGTTCTTCTAATTTAGATACTTTAAGTTTCTCTATTAATACTTCTACTTCATTATCAGTCATTTTAGAGCCTTCAATTCTTGTTGATGCTCCAACACTTCTAACTGTTGCAATTGCTTTAAGTTGTTTTAGAGTTTGCCCTTCTCTTTTCTCTATAAGAGACCAAGAAGCATCAAATCTGTCTACTTTACTGATTTCAGACATCAGCTTCATAGTCAATTTTAAATGAAATGTATGAATATTTTGTAACATATGGTTCGTTTAGGTTCGCAAATATACGATAGATTATTCGTAAATAAAAAACAATTGGTTCGAAATGGTTCATAAATATCCGATATTGAGTCGAAAATTAAAAGACATTTTTTGATATTAATATGATAAAATGCTATATATCTGACTCTTGAAATCCAAAAATATTTAGAATTTATGATGAATATTTTTTACTGATGAAGATAATTATTGCCTTATTTTAAGAATCTTGAAACCTGAATGAGGTTTAACGAAGCAACCAAACAGATTTCAACGAGTTTTGAAAACAGGCTGAAACGAAGCTTAAAAATGATTATTGATTAGTGAATAATGATTATTTTAAGAATGTGCAACGAAGCTGTGAAAGAACTTGCAATGAAGTTGCAATGTGATTTAAAAAGAGGTTACATCGAACCATTAAAAGAACCTACAACGGATATTTCGACAAGCTCAATAATCGGTTGCATCGAAGTTGCAAACAAGAATATTAAGAAACAGGAACGAAATTTACAACAAGTAAATCTTTGAATTTATATAAACCAAAGCATTTTTCAAATCTTTCTCTCCGAGATAAGTTTGAACTTTAATATCTGAATAACCCTTTGCTTTTAGTTGTTTAGCTTTATTGTGCCTGAAAAGATGTGTTGACACTTGTTTGTTCCCGATAAGAAGCAGAAAATAAAAAACCAACTTTTGAATTTTTCTTTTTTTTATAAAATACAGCAAATATCTAAAACTTAATTTTTTTGTATCACAAATTTAAAATGTGTATCACAAATGTATCATTACTTTAAATATAAAAATTATTACTTGCTGTTTATCAGTATATTATATTTTTACAATATGGTCCACAAAAAGATAAAAGAAAATTTCATTAAAAACAGAAAGTCAGAAAGTTACATTAAACTTTCTGACTTTTGACCCATATTCCGTGGGCGATACAAGATTCGAACTTGTGACCCCTTGGGTGTAAACCAAGTGCTCTGAACCAACTGAGCTAATCGCCCTGAAAACGGATGCAAAAATATATTAATTATTTTTATCTGCAAATTTTTATGTATTAAATCTTTAAAAATAATGTCTATAAACATACTTGTTTATGAATGTTAAAGTTAAAAAAATGTTATTTTTGTTTAAAATATCTTTGAGTTATGGCAAAAATAAAAAAAGAAGATGCTTTAAAGTATCATTCAGAGAACAGACCGGGCAAAATTGAAGTTATACCGACAACTCCTCATGCAACACAACGTGATTTAGCATTAGCATACTCTCCCGGAGTTGCAGAACCCTGCTTAGAAATAGAAAAAAATAAAGACGATGCTTATAAATATACTGCAAAAGGTAATTTAGTAGGAGTTATTTCTAACGGAACTGCAGTTTTAGGGCTGGGAAATATAGGAGCATTAGCCGGAAAACCGGTAATGGAAGGAAAAGGTCTTTTATTTAAAATATTCGGAGATATTGATGTTTTTGATATTGAATTAGATACAGAAGATATCGATAAATTTGTAGAAACGGTTAAAATTATTGCTCCTACTTTCGGAGGAATCAACTTGGAAGATATTAAAGCTCCTGAATGTTTTGAAATCGAGAAACGTTTAAAGGATGCTCTTGATATTCCCATAATGCATGACGACCAACACGGAACAGCAATAATTACTGCATCCGGTGTAGTAAATGCGGTTCAATTTGCAAAGAAAAAATTAAAAGACATAAAAGTTGTAATCAGCGGAGCAGGTGCAGCAGCAATGGCTTGTACAAATCTGATTATATCTCTGGGGGTTCAAAAGAAAAATGTTGTAATGTGTGACAGTAAGGGTGTTATAAATAAAGACCGAAAGGACATAAATAAATACAAAAAAGAATATATTACTTTGCGAAAGATTAAAACCTTAGGAGATGCCATGAAAGATGCTGATTTATTTTTGGGTTTATCAGTTAAAGATACCGTTACAAAAGAAATGGTAAAGTCAATGGCAAAAAATCCGATTATTTTTGCAATGGCTAATCCCGACCCTGAAATTACTTACGAAGACGCAAAAGATGCAAGAGAAGACGTATTAATGGCAACCGGTCGTTCAGATTACCCCAACCAAGTAAATAATGTTTTGGGCTTTCCTTTTATTTTCAGAGGAGCACTTGATGTTAGAGCAACAGGTATTAATGAAGAAATGAAAATTGCCGCAGTTCATGCAATTGCAGATTTAGCAAGAGAAGATGTTCCGGAAGAGGTAAGTAATGCATATAATACGAAACACTTAGTTTACGGAAGAGATTATTTCATCCCTAAGCCAATGGACCCCAGATTAATAACGAAAGTTTCAATTGCCGTTGCAAAAGCTGCAATGGATTCGGGTATAGCAAAAAAACCTATTGAAGATTTTGAAAAATATGAGGAAGAACTTATCGAAAGAACCGGTTCAGGCAATAAATTAGTACGCAGAATATATACACAAGCAAAAGCAAATCCCAAAAAAGTTATTTTTGCCGATGCTGAAAACTATAATGTGCTGAGAGCTGCAGAAGTATGTATTCATGAAGGTTTTGCGGAACCGATTTTATTAGGTCAAAAAGCAAAAATTTTAGATATTATTACCGAATATAAATTAGATGACTTGCTTGAATCTGCAACAATAATAGAACCTTATTCAGTTGAAGAAAGACCCAGAAGACAAAAATATGCTCAATACTTTTATGAAAAAAGAAAACGAAAAGGCGTAAGATACAGAGATGCAAATGAAAAAATGTATAATCGTAATTATTTCGGTATGATGATGATAGAACACGGAGAAGCCGATGCTTTTATTACAGGTTATGCAACAAAATATTCAGAAGCTCTAAGCCCGATACTTGAAGTAATCAGATGTTCTGAAGAAGTTAAAAATATTGCCGGTATGTATGTTGTAAAAACAAAAAACAGACCTTTATTCTTTGCCGATACAACTGTTAATAAAATGCCGTCATCTCAAACATTAGTTGAAACAACTTTAACTGTTGCCAGAACTATTAAGTGGTTAGGAGAGAAACCGATTATTTCAATGTTAGCATATTCAAATTTCGGAGCAACAGAAGACGGAAGCCCCGAGCGAGTGAGAAAAGCGATAGAGATACTGCATAGAGAGCATCAAGATATTATTATTGACGGAGAAATGCAAGCAAATTTTGCTCTGAATACTGAATTAAGAGATAAACATTTTCCGTTTACAAAATTAAAAGGCAAAAAAGTAAATACACTAATTTTTCCGAACCTAAGCTCAGGAAATATTGCTTATAAAATGATGCAGGAAATAGGTGAGGCCGAAGTTCTCGGTCCTATCTTATGCGGAACAAGAAGACCTGTTCATATCGTTCAATTAGGTTCATCGGTAAGAGAAATTGTAAATATGGCAGCAATTGCGGTTGTTGATGCACAAAACCCCTCTAATAAGTCATTTTAAAGAACTGATGATTTACAATATAAAATTGGAGGTTATAAGAATCTGCTTTATATTGTCCTGCGTTACAATTTCTTATAAAATCAATAATTATGTTAATACTTTATATAATTGCATTTATATCTTTGATAATAGGGATGGGTGCTGTTTTTACTTTGATAGAAAAATTCCCGGTTAAGTTGCTGTATTATCATTACCGAATAAGAAAACCGTTGATTTGGATTATTTTTACGGGAGTCTTAGTTTGGCAAATACTGATTTCAACAAACGGTTTTTCCGTAAACTCAATTCCGCCGTTGCTGATAATAGGCTTAGCTGTAATTATGACTTATAAAGTCCATCAATCAACCTGGTTCAAGGCAATCAATTTTCCGAAAATGACCTCTGAAACAGAAAATATACCTTTATCAAAAGAAAGCCAATTAGCTGTTATCGAAATCAACGGAATTATTAAAGCATATCCGTTAGACTTTGTCATTCATCATCATATTGTGAATGACAAATTCAACGAAACTGTAATTGCTCTTACCTATTGTGCTATGTGCAGGAGCATTATCCCTTTTGATGTTACAGAAATAGGTCCCTTATTTGTTGCCTCTTTTAAAAATGCTAATATGGTTGTGGCAGATAAAAAGACAAAAACATTTTTTCAACAAGCATCATTCAACTCAATAATAGGAAAACTTCACCCCTACACATTAAAGATGATTTCTTTTCAAATTTTATCATGGGAAGATGTTAAAAAATTAAAACCTGTTCCTAAAATTGCCGTGATAACCGAAAATGACCTCAGATCGTTTAAACTTCCTATACCGGGTGTTTGGAAAAAAGTAATGTCAACCGAATTAACTCCGGGCTTATCAAATAAAGATAAAACATTCCCCTCAAAAATGCACGTTATCGGAATAATTGATGCATCTGTTAACCCAAAAGTTGTTTATTTAAAATCAGAAGTTCTGTCACAAAAGGTTTTAAGAAATGACGATTTATGCTTTACATTAATAAGTACGGGCAAAACCGTAAACGGATTTAAAAATAAAGTAGGAACGCATGAAATATATTTGTCATTAAAAGACCGGCAAACAATTACCGATTCTAAAAGTGAAACAACTTGGGATTTAACAGGAAAATATATAGGCGGCATCGTTAACAGCAATCTTGAACCACTTGCAATTTCTGATGAGTATTGGTTTTCTTGGAAAAACTTTCATCCGGAAAGTAATTTAATAAGAATTAGTAACTCCTGAAATATTAGCTGCTTTTTATAATAAAAGATGTACCCCGATATTGATATAAGTTCGGAGCAACGAATAAATAATATGAATAAAATAAACATACACATACACGAACTATTTGTACTCCTAAAAAGATTGCTGCTCTTAATTGTCTTATTTTCAATTATGCGTATCTTTTTCTATATTTTTAATACAGAGCATTTTATTGAAATAAACTTCCCCCGATTCTTAAGAATAATGACAGGAGGAGTTAAATTTGATATTTCTGCAATAATGTTTATAAATGCTTTATATATTTTATTATATCTTTTGCCTTTCTCCTTTAAATATAACAAAAAATATCAATTAATATTGAAGTATTTATTTTTAATCTCCAACTCAATTGCTGTTGCAATAAATACTGCTGATATATTTTATTTTGACTACATCCTTAAAAGAACAACCGCAGATGTATTTATGTTTGCCGGAGAAGGTAACATCTTAAAATTGTTTTCACTTTTTATTATTGATTTTTGGTACGGAACTCTCCTCGGAATAATTCTTATTACAAGTTTTATATTGATACATAATCGTATTAAATTAAAAAAACCTGAAAAAAAGATTTCGCGATTATCATATTCAATATTCGGAACCGTAATTTTAGTAACGGCAGGATATTTTTCCGTAATAGGAATGAGAGGAAGTTTTGTAAATGCAACATTTCCGATTACGGTAGGCGATGCAGGAAAATATACAAACAAACCCATTGAAATGGCAATTGTTTTAAATACTCCGTTTTCAATAATTAAAACAATTGAAAGAAAACCGCTGCTCGAAAAAAAATATTTTAAACCTGATGAATTGAGAAAAATATACTCTCCGGTTAAAGTAATAAATAATGAAAAAGAATTTAGAAAATTAAACCTTGTAATTATTATAATGGAAAGTTTTTCACGAGAATACACAGGCAGTTTGAATCCTGATATTCAAAACGGAAAATATAAAGGTTACACACCGTTTTTGGACAGTATAATAAGAAAAAGCAAAGTTTTTACAAGAGCTTTTGCAAACGGAAGGCAATCAATAGAAGCATTACCCGCAATTGTTGCAAGTATTCCTACTGTTGAGCAAGCCTATGTAAGTTCTGCTTACGCATCAAATAATATTAACACAATTGCAGATTTATTAAGTAAAGAAGGGTACAATTCATCTTTTTTTCACGGTGCCCCGAATGGTGCAATGGGCTTAGAGGCATTTATGAAAATTGCAGGATACGATAACTTCTACGGAATGTCTGAATATAACAATAATGATGATTTTAACGGCTCTTGGGGAATTTGGGACGAAGAATTTTTTCAATTTTTTGCCGGAAAATTAAATACATTTAAACAACCGTTTAATACAACTTTTTTTTCGTTATCATCTCACCATCCTTTTAAAATACCCGAAAGATATGAAGGTAAATTCCAAAAAGGCGAAATTGAAATACATCGCTCCGTCAGATATGCCGATTATTCATTACAAAAGTTCTTTGAAACAGCAAAAAAGTCAGATTGGTATAAAAACACATTATTTGTGATAACAGCTGACCATGCAAGTCAAAGTTATTTAAAAAAATATCATTCAAGTGTCGGTAATTATGCAATTCCTATAATCTACTTTTGCCCCTCCGATAGTGCTTTAACCGGAATTGACAGTACCGTTACACAACAAGCCGATATTATGCCGACAGTTTTAAACTATCTTAATTATAAAGGGAAATTTGTCTCATACGGAAACGATACCTTTAATAACCAAAAAGATAATTTTGCTTTTAATTATCTAAACAATACGTTTCAATTAATTTCAGGTAATTATGTTCTTCAGTTCAGCAACGATAAGTCAATTGCTTTATATAATTATGAAAAAGATTATTCGTTAACCGAAAACGTTCTTTCGAAAAAACCGAATATTGCAGATAAACTTGAAAAAAAAATAAAAGCCCTTATTCAGGATTATAATTACAGAATGATTCACAATAAACTTACAGTTGAATAGTGTCGAATTGTCATTAAGTCTGCCAAAATTATCATTCTTTCAAAAGATATATATATTATTGAATATAAGTTGATTATAGTTTTTTTGAGGAAAGATTATAACACAACTTAATTTTATTCTTTTAAATCTATGCCTTATAGTATCAAAAATGTATTTGGCATAAATTATGTAAAATCACAACATGTATAAAATGTAATTTTAAATATAAAATAATATAAAAATGGCAAAAGAAATTTTATTTGACATTGAAGCAAGAGACGCATTAAAAAAAGGCGTAGATAAACTTGCAGACGCAGTAAAAGTAACATTAGGTCCGAAAGGAAGAAATGTTGTTATTGAAAAATCATACGGTGCACCTCAAATTACAAAAGACGGTGTTACGGTTGCAAAAGAAATTGATTTTTCAGATCCTTATGAAAATGTGGGAGCTCAAATGGTAAAAGAAGTTGCCTCAAAAACAGGTGATGATGCAGGTGACGGAACAACTACCGCAACTGTTCTTGCACAGTCAATAATAAATGTAGGTTTGAAAAATGTTACTTCCGGAGCAAATCCGATGGATTTAAAACGAGGTATTGATAAAGCAGTTAAAACAATTGTTGCAGACTTACATAAACAATCTGAACAAGTTAGCGAAGACAGTAACAAAATTGAACAAGTTGCAAGAATCTCAGCAAATAATGATGCTGAAATAGGAAAACATATTGCCGATGCAATGAAAATTGTTAAAAAAGACGGTGTAATTACCGTTGAAGAAGCAAAAGGAATGGATACAAATGTTGAAGTTGTTGAAGGAATGCAGTTTGACAGAGGTTATATTTCTCCGTACTTCATTACCGATACAGAAAAAATGGAATCTGTTCTTGAAAACCCGTATATTTTATTGCATGATAAAAAAATATCATCAATGAAAGATTTAATGCCGGTTCTGGAACCCGCCGCACAAGCAGGACGGCCTTTAATGATTATTGCGGAAGATATTGACGGAGAAGCCCTTACCACACTTGTTGTTAATAAACTTAGAGGAACTTTAAAAGTTGCTGCCGTTAAAGCTCCCGGATTCGGAGACAGAAGAAAAGCAATGTTAGAAGATATTGCAATTTTAACAGGAGCAACTTTAATAGATGAAGAAAAGGGATTTTCATTAGAAAACGCAACACTTGAAATGTGCGGTTCTGCCGAAAAAATTGTAATGGATAAAGAAAATACAATAATTGTTAACGGTGCAGGAGAAAAAGACTTAATTAAAGCAAGAGTTAACGAAATCAAAAAACATATTGAGAATACTACTTCTGATTACGATAAAGAAAAACTCCAAGAAAGACTTGCAAAACTTGCAGGCGGAGTAGCAGTAATATATGTCGGTGCAGCTTCCGAAGTTGAAATGAAAGAGAAAAAAGACAGAGTTGATGATGCATTAAGTGCAACACGTGCAGCAGTTGAAGAGGGTATTGTTCCCGGTGGTGGAGTTGCATATATCAGAGCATTAAATTCTCTTGAAAATTTAAAAGGAGATAATGACGATGAAAATATAGGCATTGAAATTATTAAACGAGCTGTTGAGGAACCGTTGAGGCAAATTGCATTGAATTCGGGAAAAGAAGGAGCTGTGATAGCTCAAAGAGTAAAAGAAGGAAAAGCTGATTTCGGATATAATGCACGAACAGATAAGTTTGAGAATTTATTAAAAGCCGGAGTTATCGATCCTACAAAAGTAACAAGAATAGCTCTTGAAAATGCAGCTTCAGTAGCCGGAATGTTCTTAACAACAGAAGTTGTTTTAGTTGAAGAAAAATCTGATGAGCCTGCCGCACCTATGATGCCACCCGGCGGAATGGGAGGTATGGGCGGAATGATGTAAGGCAATTCAGTATTAACATACAAAAAACTTCTCTTTTTAAGAGAAGTTTTTTTATTTTAACTATTTTTGCAAGTCAAAAAGAAAAATGTAAGTATTTCTTGTTAAATTACTATCTATACTTGCAACCTTTTTAATCGGTTGCATCTTAAATTCATAACAAATGCCTGTCAACAAAGATATAATAAGACAGTGTAAAAAGGGAGATGAAAAAGCTCAGGAATTTATTTTTAATAAATATTCTCCTGTTCTTTTCGGTATCAGTTTGAGATATATGAAGAGCAGAGTAAAGGCTGAAGATGTAATGCAAGACGCATTCATTACAATTTTTACTAAAATAAAGCAATATAACGGTAAAGGTTCTTTTGAAGGCTGGATAAAACGCATTACTATTAATACGGCATTAATGCAATTAAGGCAAGATAAAAAAGAAATTATTTCGAATATAATTGAAGATGTCAGGCAACCGGAGGTTTATGAAGATAATACCATTCTTAAAAATCCGAAATCAATAATTGAAAATGCTAAATTTACACAGTCCGAAATATTTGATGCAATCACAGAATTGCCCGAAGGTTTCAGAACCGTTTTTAATATGTATGTAGTTGACGAGTTAAAACATAAAGAAATTGCAAAAGAACTTGATATAAGTATCGGAACATCTAAATCACAATTGTTGAGAGCAAGAAAAAAGTTGGAAGGGATTTTATATGAAAATGCACTCATTAAATTAAAAAATACAAAAAAGGAGATTTTTTGATGAAAAACAGTATGAAATATATTGACAAATTGTCAAAAGGGAAACTTGAAAATTATCAAGTTATTCCTGAAACTGATTGGAAATTATTCAAAGAAAATTATTCAGGAAAGTTTATTGTTGAGGATAATTTAAAATTTAATTTCAAAAACTATTTAACAACAAAGAATATTTTGTTTTCTGTTGCAGGAGCATCCGTAATAACTGCCGGAATTTTTTTCAGCACAAACAGTTATAATAAGGAAGGAATGAAACCCGTTTATAAAAATACAATTAATAATAATGATTTTGCTGTTTCTGATAAATATAACTCGAGTAAAAGTGCAAAACCTTTATTTATTGAAAAAGAATTTGAAATAAAAGACAGTGCTTCCGTAAAAGAAACAAAAGAGAAGGATGTTGTAATAAGAGTTGAGGTGCCTGTTGTAAAGAATGTTGAAATAAGGAAAGAAATTATTGTAAAAGATACTTTGAGGTAGAATTTTACCGTTATATAAATGAAGTTTAAAGAAATTAATTTTAAAAGACAGTTATAAATTCTAAAAAGTATTAAAAATGAACAAATACCGACATATTATACTATATGTGTCGGTATTTTTTTGTGCCGTATTTTTGTTTGTATTATTAAGCAGTTTTAAGCCAGGGATAAATAAAATACCCGAAACAAAAGATACAATATATATTTATGATACCGTATATTATTATGATACAACTTTTGTATATGATACAGTATTTTTGTCAGATAAATATTCTGATACAATAAAAATTAAAATTAATAAATTAAAAGAGAAAGAGTTTTTATCCGCAAAATCAAGCTTCCTGTTTAATAAAACAAGTAATTTAATACCTTCGGGCAGATATCTGTTTTCGTTTGATTTCTTTTTTTCACCGATGTATTCAATTCATAACTTTCAGTCTCATTTAATTTACAAAGAATTTTCAGTAAAAAATCAAAATTCGGTACAAGAAGATTTAAGTATATCATCCGGTTTCGGAATTAACTTTCATAAACCATTTTTAACTTACAGTTCAGGAATAAATTTTACCAAATACAGAGAAAGTTTTAATTTTTTAGCAACAAACTATAAAATTGATACAATTACGGCATACGGTTATTTTACAGAAACCCGGATGCAAATTGATTCAATTCCTTTAATTAATATTGATACTCTTTTAGCAACCGGCGATACGGTATATTACTGGTTCAGGGATACAAACTATATTGAGACTTTAGATTCAGCCCTTGTTTCTAAAATTGATTCGGTTTCGTTTCAGGTAAATGATAAAGCATCTAACTCATATTCATACATTGAAATTCCTTTAATTTTAAGTTTTAATATTTACAGAACAAATTATTTTTTTTCACCCCAATTCGGAATAATTACAAGTTTTTTTGTTAATTCTAAAGGAAAAATTGTATCTTTGGCTAATCTTGACCAAAGTAACAGCTTAAAAGATGAAACTAAATTTGCAGCAATAAATTTATCTTTTTATGCAGGTTTAAGATTTAACTATCTTTTAACAAGAAGATTAGATTTTTTTACGAGTGCATATTTCAGGAAGAATATTCACTCGGTTTATGTAGATTATCCGATTGTTTCAAGATTTAATACTTTTGGCTTTAAGTTTGGATTAAGATATAAATTAACTTTTTGAAATTAAGCTATTTTAACATGAATAAATTAAGTTTTCTTTTTGTTTTAATAATACTCCCTTTACTTGGTTTTACACAAAACGGTAAAAATATTTCAAAAAGTGAAAATACATACTCCGGTTATGTATTTATGGGAGAAAACTTACTTCCGAAAGGAAAAGTTTATTTAATAGACAATTCCAAAAATATATATTCCACGGAAGATGTTACAGAAGTTAATGAAGGAGCATTCCTGTTCAGTAATTTAAAATCCGGAAAATATATGCTTTATGTTATACCTGAACATGATTATGATTTCTTTTATTTTCCGAAATATATTCCGACATATTCAGGCAATTCATTTAAGTGGGAGAGTTCTAAAAGTATTTTATATTTAAACGGAGCAACAAAAAATAATATAAACTTGATTTCTTTTGCCGAACCGTTTTACGGAAACTCAATGATATCCGGAAAAATAAAGTATGACCTCGGGTACAGAGGAGGAAGATATATCCCGATTCCGATAATCCTGCTTAATGAAAAGAGAAAACCAATAGATTTCAGAATTGCTGACAGCTTTGAAGGAGTTTTTATTTTTGAACATTTACCCGAAGGAAAATATTATCTTCATCCTGAAATTCCGGGTATTAAAACTGAAGAATTAGAAATAATTGTAAAGTCAGATGAAGAAAATAAAAGAGCAAGATTCTTGGTTGATAATAATTCAATTAAACCGGAAAGAGCCGCCGGTTCATTAAATCCGATAATAACAGAAAATAATCTAAAAGTATTCTTAAATCAAGAATTTGAATTACCGGTAATTTGTGAATTAACTGATATGTCCGGCAAATCAATAGTTAAAAATATATATTCTACCGAAGACATATATATAAATACATCCGGTTTTAATGCCGGGATATACTTATTAAGAGTAAGAACATTCAATAATTCAATACTTAAAACAGCAAAAGTTTATATTAATAATTATTAAACACACAATATTGTACTTATGAGAAAAATATATTTTCTTTCGTTGACATTTTTTATGTCAATATCATTATCAAGCATTGCACAAACTTATGTTGATATTTCAAATACAAGCACATGCGAACAAGCCTTAGATATTTCAAGATTTACGATTTTCGGTCCGACAACTGCTCCGGTTGAGCTTAAAACAGCAAAAAGTAACAGCTTTGACCTTACTAAACATCCTACTTGGTATAAATTTACAATAAATAAAGACGGTATATTATTGTTTGATATTATTCCGCAAAACCCTAAGGATAATTACGATTTTATGCTTTTTAAAGCTGACGATAATTTTTGCGAAAAGTTTAAAGCAAAACAAATAACTCCCATAAGATCTAACTTCAGCAGACAAGAAAATGCAAAAGGTCTTACCGGATTGTCTTACAGCGGAGCAGCTCTTGATTATGAGAAAGGTTTAATGGTAAGCAAAGGCGATGTTTTTTATTTAGTTCTAAATAATGTTTATAAAAATGGTAAAGGACATACAATTTCTTTCAAACAACTTAAAACAATAAAAATATCAGGAACTGTTGTTAACAGCAAAAACGGGAAACCGATAAAAGCCGAAATAAGATGGTGGAATTTAAGAAACAACAATGTTTTTGTTACATCTCAAACAGAAAAAAAAGGTTCTTATGAGATTGATATTTTATTAAACAACCAATCAAACACTTTCCCGAAATATGAATTATGTGTTTACTCCGATAATTATTTCCCTGAGTATAAAATTTATTCAACAGCCGAAGCAAACCAATTAAATGATAAAAAAATTGAATTCAAACTGAACAGAGTTAAAAAAGGAACAAACAATGAAGGCTTAGGAGTAATATACTTCCAACCTAATGATGTAAATATTGTTCCTACATCAGAATATGTTAAAAGAAAATTGTTAAAATTCATGACATTGAATGAACAAGCTGAAATTGTTTTAGAAGGACATACAAACGGCTTATTCCCCAGTACTGATGTTGATTTTGAATTATCAACCGACAGAGCAAACCTTATAAAAGAATATTTGGTTGATAACGGAATTTCTGAATCAAGAATAGGAATTGAAGGAATGGGAAGCAAAAACGAAGTTTATCCTATACCCGAAACTGAGGAGGAAGAAGGATTTAACAGAAGAGTCGAAATTAATATTATAAGTTTTTAATATTTTAAAATATAACTTCTTTTAAGCGGGTTTTCCCGCTTTTTTTATACTATTTCGATAATAAATTATTTTAAATTCAGTTCAATAATAAATAATCAAGCAGTCTATGAAAAAAACATTAATAATATTTTCACTCTTTTTATATTCATTTTCAGCATTTTCTCAAAAAGATTCTGTTCCTGTTTTCAATACAGCTTTTAAAGCAGGTGAATATTTAAAATATAAAGTTAAATACGGTTTAATAAACGGCGGTTATGCCGAAATGAAAATCGACATCGAGAAAATAGGATACGATTGGTATTTTCATGTTAAAGCACTCGCAAAAACAGCAGGCTTGGTAGGAGCATTTGCAAGTGTCAGCGACAGATACGAAAGTTTCATTGAAATAGGAACAGGGCTGCCACTGCAAGCAATAAGAGATATAAATGAAAACTCATACTTAAGATATAATGAAATAATCTTCGACAGAGAAAAAAATGAAGTTATCAGCTTAAAATCAGGCAAACACAAAGTGCCGCCCGGAACATTAGACGTTCTTTCTGCATTTTATTTTGCTCGCAGGTCAATATTTCAAGATAAGATAAAAAAAAATGATGTAATAAATTTAACAACTTATTTTGATGAAGAAATTTATATCGTAAAAGTAAAATATAAAGAAACTGAAAAAGTGAGAACAAAGTTCGGCAAACTGAAATGTATGAGATTTGTTCCTGTGCTTGATGCAAAAAGTCCTTTTAAAAAAGAAGAAGACATGCAAGTTTGGTTCTCAGACGACGGTAATTTCATTCCCGTAAAAATTAGATTAAAAGTGGGAATAAGCACCGTAAAATGTGATTTAACAGAATATAAAAACCTGAAAAACCCATTAGGTAAACCTTTTGTTCGCTAAATTCGGGAAAGAACCATAATAATTCTTTTAGCTTTTCTGAAACTTTTCAACGTCATTTTACTGTCAGATTTGTTTATTATCTCGAAGTAATTATTTTTATCATCACTCAATATTTTATTCCCGTCTTCTGAAATTGACCAAATTCCTGTAATTTTTTTTCCTGCAAGTGAAAGTTCATAAGATTTGTTATTTTTAAATTCAATATATGAGCCTGATAACAAGCCGATTATTGCATCTTTATATGAATCACTTGCTTTGTTATCCCCGGTCGATTCTAAAGAGGTAATTTGCCATTTACCGATAATGCTTTTTTCAATCTTCTTTGAAATTGAGCAAGAACTGACAATAATTAATACAAATAAAACTGTTAAATATTTGAAAGCCTTCATATTTCTTTTTTAAATTTAAACAAAGATAAAAAGAATTATTTGCAATTTTGGTTTCATAATAGTAATTTTAACATCAAATTATAAAAACAAAACATAAACTTATCAATAAAAAACTAAAATGGGTTGGAACATATTTAAAAAAGGAAAAAATAAACTTCAAAATCAAGAAGGTATAGATTTTAAAACAAAAATTGAAAACGCACTGAGAAATGCCGAAAACGATAAAAGAGATGCAAGCAACGAAATTGAGAAAATAAGATCTTGGGCGGCAGAAGTTATCGTTGAAACTTATGCTGAAATTTTTCCTAACGGGCATTTAACTTACTATCGTGAAAAATATAAAAATGATGCACTTGAAAATTACGAGAAATATAAAACAGAAAATGCCGACAAAATAGATTCGGGGAAAGTTGAAAAATGTGATAAAATAGTTAAAGCATATCTTACTCAAATAAAATTAAGAGAATCGAAACTACAACTGTATGATAAATTAGTTTTAAAATACAAGGAAACAAAAGAGAAATTGAAAGAGTTAGAACTTGAAAAAGTTGCCGAAGACAAAATTACGAAACATGAAGAAAGAATTAAACAATTAGACGGTGCCGAGAATGAATATGTTGATGCAATGACCGATACAATTAAACTTGAAGAACTTGAAAGAGAATTTGAACTTAAAGCGGAATATGCAAATCAATTATCTTTATTAAATGAAAAATATAAAGACAGAGAAGACGTTGAAGACTATACAACTTCTCTTGCTTTTAAAGATGAAATTGATAAAATGATTAATGAAATTGAATAAACAATATAACAAACTCATATTCAAAAACCTTAAAGGAACAATTTATTTGTTCCTTTTTTTACTTGTATTAAATAAAGCAAATGCACAGAAATATAATTTAACAATTATTTCCGACAGCATAAATTCAGAAAAATTCTTAAAGAAAAAGGCTTATGATAAAGTATTTAACGATTCTCTAAGTTTATTTTCCGAATTAGAAGCAATTAAAAGTAAATTATTTGCAAAAGGCTACATAAGTGCATCATTCGACAGTGTTATTTTTGATTCTGCAAGGGTAACAGCTTATCTGTTCACAGGAATTAAATATAAACTGCAAGAAATTAATATTCAAGAAATTGACAAACAACTTCTGAGAAAACTAAATATTTCTGAAAAAAAAATCAAAGCAAATAAAATTAAACCTCACGAACTGCTTGATTTTTACAATAAAATTATTACATATTACGAAAATAATGCTTATCCGTTTGCAATCATAATTCCTGAGAAAGTTGAAGTTATTGACAATAACATAAAACTTAATCTACTGATTAACAGAAGCAAACAAGTAAAAATTAATAAAATAATAATAAAAGGAAACCCGAAACTTTCCGAAATTTACATTAAAAGATATTTATCTCTATTTGAAAATGATGATTATAATGAAAACATAATTTCATCGATAAATTTAAAAATTGAAGAACTAAGCTTTTTATCGCAAATAAGAAAACCCGAAATTGAATTTTACGGAAATAATGCCGATGTATATTTATATCTGAAAAATAAAAAAGCAAACCTTTTTAACGGAGTTGTCGGATTTATACCTGTCAAAAATAATGATTATAAATTATCATTTACCGGAGAAATTGATTTTAGATTACTGAATAATTTCACAAAAGGAGAGGAAATTTACTTAAAGTGGAACAGAACGGAAAAATTATCGCAAAAATTGAATGTGGGAACAAATATTCCTTTTTTGTTTAAAAGTCCTTTCGGTTTAAACACAAATTTTAAACTTGATAAAAGAGATACAACTTTTATGTCGGTATTCGGAAAAGCAGGAATAGATTATTCATTTAAAAATAATGATAAAATTATTGCTTATGCAAAAGTTGCAAATTCATTTATTTTATCATCTCAAAATATTGATACTACAATTTTTAAAAATGTAAAATCAACCCTTTTCGGTATTGCATACGAAACAAAAAATATTGATTATATTTACAATCCTTCAAAAGGTTTTTTTCTGTATTCTGATATTGCAAGCGGAAATCGTAAATTAGCAAATTCAACATATTCGTTTTTAGATTTGAAATTAAAATTTGATTATTATTTACGGTTATTCGGAAAGTTTGTGCTTAAATCATCTTTAAAAAACAACTATATGTTCTCAGAGTCGCAATTATTTCAAAACGAAATGTATAAAATCGGAGGTTTTAATTCTGTGAGAGGTTTTGACGAAGATGCATTTTTTACTTCCGGTTTTTCGATGCTCAGCGGAGATTTACGCTATTTATTTGAACGAAACTCCAATGTTTATGCTTTCATTGATTATGCAAGAATAAAACAAATTGATAGAACAATAAATTTAACAGGTTTCGGTTTCGGAACAAATTTTAATACAAAAGCAGGTATTTTTTCAATTGCTTACGCATTAGGTAAACAAGGAGGTAATTCGGTTTTACTGTCAAATTCAAAAATACATTTGGGTTATGTGAATCGGTTTTGAGCTAATAATGTTAGTTCAGTAACTAGTTTTCCCTTTCCTTTACTAATCTGTAATATTGAATTAAATCATCACCGGCTTCTCTTGTTTCTTTATTTAAATTTCGTCCTATCTTTCCTGCTTCTTTGCCTATTTCTTTCATTTTAACAACTTTGTAAACTACTTGCTCGTTCTTTTTCAATTTTATTGTTTTTACCCAATCGGCAATTGTATCAGCATTAAAACTTACTTGTATTATAAACTTACCGGGAAGCAAATCTTCAATTTCAACTTCGTCAGAAGGATATGCGTCTTGCGGTTCTTCATTAATCCACACCATAAATTGTGCGGTTTCTTCTTTTAAATCTGTATAAATTTTTATTGAACCTTGCGAATAGTTAATAAAATATGCAAAGATTAGACTAAATGTCAGAATAATTTTTTTCATGTATCTATATTTTATAGTTGCTAAGCACTTCAAAAGTGCTAAACAACTTGTTTTAGAATTTATTTTAAATATATTACTTTTTTTCAACAAATTCAACTGCTTTTTTCAAAGCTTTATCAATTCCTGAAACATCAGAACCTCCGGCACTTGCAAAACCTGCTTGTCCTCCTCCTCCGCCTTTCACTTCTTTTGCAATTTCTCTGATAATTTGTCCGGCATTTAATCCTTTTTCTTTAACTAAATTATCCGAAATAATAATGGTTAAGTTCACTTTTCCGTTAATATCGGCAGCTGTTACAAAAAATAAATTTTCAATTTCACCTTTTAATTGAAAAGCCATATCTTTTATTTGTCCGGCATTGCTTACCTCAACTTTCTCGGCAATAACATTAATGCTGTTAATTTCCCTAACATTACTTTTCAGTTTTTGTTTCAGAATCTTAACTTTTTCTTTTTCAAATTCTTCAACTTGTTTTTTCAGTGCTTTGTTTTCTTCCAAAGTTTTTTCAATACTCAATTTTAAATTTTTTGAAGCTTTAAAATATGATTGAATATCATTAATCAATTGCAAATTTTTATAAATATACTTTTCGGCTTCAACTGAAGTTACTGCTTCAATTCTGCGAATTCCGGCAGCAATAGCACTTTCAGATATTATTTTAAAGAAGCCTATTTCGCCGGTTGCCGAAACATGTGTTCCTCCGCAAAGTTCTGTTGAATCGTCAAATTTTATTACTCTTACTAAATCCCCGTATTTTTCCCCGAATAATGCAGTTGCTCCCATTTTCTTTGCATCTGCCATAGGAATTGCTCTCTTTTCATCCAAAGAAATATTAGCCCTTACTTTCTCATTAACAGCCTTTTCAACTTCTAAAATTTCTTCATCCGTCATTTTTTGAAAGTGCGAAAAATCAAATCGTAAATGTTTCGGGTTAACCAAAGAACCTTTTTGTTCGACATGGTTTCCGAGAACATCTCTTAAAATTTTATGCATTAAATGGGTTGCGGAATGATTTGCCGTTGTAAGTTTTCTTTGTTGCGAACTTACTACTGCTTTATAAGTTGCATTTGTATCAGCAGGCAGTTTTTTTGCAATATGAATAATTACATTGTGTTCTTTTTGAGTATCAATAATTTCAATTTTATCGGAATCTGATTCAATATATCCTTTATCACCGACTTGTCCGCCGCTTTCGGCATAAAACGGTGTAAAATTGAATACTAAATGATAAAAATCTTTACCTTTAACATTAACTTTTCTGTATCTTGTAATTTTTATTTCGGCTTCCATTCTGTCGTAACCTATAAATTCTTCAATATCATCTTCCGAAATAACTACCCAATCGTCTTTATCTTCAACTGCAGCATCTTTCGACATCATTTTTTGAAGTTTCATTGCTTCGTCAAAACCGGATTTATTTATTTTAAGCCCGTGTTCTTTTAAAATCAATTCCGTAAGGTCATAAGGAAAGCCGAAAGTATCATAAAGAAGAAAAACAGCAGCACCTTCAACAACTTTTTGGTTATTTTCTTTTTCTGTTTTAATAACTTTATCTAACAACTTAATTCCTTTTTCTAATGTTCTTAAAAAAGAAACTTCTTCCTCATAAATTACTTTTTTTATTATATTTTTTTGATTAACCAGCTCATTAAAAGCACCTCCCATTACGTCTGTCAAACTGTCGGTTAATTTATTAATAAAAGGTTCTTTCATTTCCAAGAAAGTATAAGCATAACGAACAGCTCTGCGTAGAATTCGTCTGATAACATAACCTGCTCCTGTATTTGAGGGTAACTGTCCGTCGGTAATTGAAAATGAAACAGCTCGTAAGTGATCTGCAATTACACGCATTGCAATATCTGTTTCGTTATTTTTCCCGTATAATTTTCCGCTCAGTTCGGAAATCTTTTTAATAATCGGCTGAAAAATGTCAGTGTCGTAATTAGATTGTTTTTTTTGAACAACCATACATAAGCGTTCAAAGCCCATTCCTGTATCTATATGTTTTGCGGGAAGGTTTTCTAATTCTCCTCCCTTTTTTCTGTTATATTGAATAAAAACTAAATTCCAAATTTCAATAACCAAAGGATGGTCTTTATTTACCAAATCTCTTCCGGGTATTTTTGTTTTTTCTTCATCATCTCTTATATCTATATGTATCTCAGAACATGGTCCGCAAGGTCCGCTTGCACCCATTTCCCAAAAATTATCTTTTTTATTTCCGTATAAAATTCTGTCTTCCGGAAGATATTGTTTCCAATATTCTAATGCTTCATTATCTGCTTCTGTTACGTCTTCTTTTGAACCTTCAAAAACAGTAGCATATAAATTATTTTTATTAATTTTCAATACTTCGGTTAAATATTCCCAAGCCCAGTCAATTGCCTCTTTTTTAAAATAATCACCGAAAGACCAGTTTCCCAACATCTCAAACATTGTGTGATGGTATGTGTCATGCCCTACTTCTTCCAAATCATTGTGCTTTCCGGAAACTCTCAAACATTTTTGAGTATCGGCAATTCTGCTGTTTACTATTTCAGAATTCCCCAAAAAAATATCTTTAAATTGATTCATTCCTGCATTAGTAAACATCAAGGTTGGGTCATCTTTAACAACCATAGGTGCCGAAGAAACAATTTTATGATTTTTAGACTTAAAGAAGTCGATAAATGTTTTTCTTATTTCATTTGAACTTAACATATCATTATTTTATTTTCTGCAAAAATGTAAAAATATCTTTAAATTTTGATTAAAATATTTATAAATAACAACAATTAATCTTTAAAATTTCTTTATTCAAGAATATTAATTAAATTTGCGTTTTATATATTTATTACAATTACTATTAAAATGAAAAAAGGAACAGTAAAATTTTTTAACGGATCCAAAGGATTTGGATTTATTGTTGATGATGAATCAAAAAATGAATATTTTGTTCATGTATCAGGATTAATTGATGAAATTAATGAAGGCGATGCAGTAGAATTTGATTTAAAAGAAGGAAAAAAAGGTCTTAACGCAGTAGATGTTAAATTAGTTTAATATTTATCTGAAACTTTTTAAAAGCCTGTCTGTTTTGACAGGCTTTTTTTATTTGAATCATTAGGTTTTTTGTGTAAAAAGTTCAAGATTTAAATAAGCCGGTGTATATTTGCAAAAAATAAATATGAATAGTTTAAAAGACAAAAATATAGAAAATTGTAAGTTATTTTCAAATATTGAAGTTAACAGACTTTACGAAACTTTTGAGCAAATACACTTTCAAATAAAATCTTTTGAAAAAGAAACTTTTATTGCCGCAAGAAATACGGAGTATAAAAACTTAATGATAGTTATTAAAGGTATTGTTAAAACAGAAATGACTGATTTTAAAGGAGCAACCGTTAAAATGGCAGATATAAAAGAGTATGAAAGCTTAGCACCTGCTTTCTTATTCGGAAATTCAAACTTGTTGCCGGTTGATATAATTGCAAAAACAGATGTTCAGGTTTTGTTAATGCCGAAAGAAGAAGTTTTGAAATTCTTCAATTTGTGTCCTCAATTTCTTATAAATTTTTTGAATACAATCTCCGCAAGAACGCAGCATGTTATTAAAAAAATCAGATTTTTATCATTCAGAACATTAAAAGGAAAGTTTGCATTTTATTTATTAAAATTAGCTCAACAACAAAATTCTTTTTCCGTTAAACTTAAAAACACACAGCTTGAACTTGCTGAAATATTCGGAGCTACTCGCCCGTCGGTTGCAAGAGCTGTAAAACAATTGGCAAACGAAGGTTGTATTACGGTAAAAGGAAAATATATTGAAATTAAAGATAAAGAAAAAATTTCAGCATATTTGAAATATGAAGACCATATTCATTCTGTGTAGTATTCTCAGTTTTCGAGTTCGAACTTCCTTTTTTGTTTATTTATAAAAACCAAATATTATTTTAACTTTTTAAACCTAAACAATTTTTATATATTTGTTATGTCGGTAAATTAGAGTTTGCTAATTTACACGATGTTATGTGTATTTTACCTTGTTTAGAATTGTTCTAAATTGGTGGCGAGATATTGTTTTGTACCAAATGACACAAAACAGTATTTTGTTTTTTCTTATATTAGTTGCCTTAATGTTTAATATTGAATTTATTTATTATGAGTATATCAAGAAGAGACTTCATTAAACAATCAGCTGTTGCAACTGCTGCAACTGCAATTGGGTTGAGCATTCCCGCAGAAATGAAAGCTGCTAAAAATAAAATAGAAAGTGATTGGAGGTGGGATAAATCAGTTTGTCGATTTTGCGGTACAGGTTGCGGCATAATGGTAGCAACAAAAAACGATAAAATTGTTGCAGTAAAAGGTGATCCGGCTGCTCCGGTTAACAGAGGTTTGAATTGTATTAAAGGATATTTTAATGCAAAAATCATGTATGGAGAAGACAGGCTGACAAAACCGCTTTTAAGAGTTAATGAAGCAGGAGAATTTGATAAAAACGGAAAATTTAAGCCTGTAAGTTGGAAGCGTGCTTTCGATGAAATGGAAAAGCACATGAAAAAAACTCTAAAAGAACTGGGACCTTCCGGTATCGGAATATTCGGATCGGGACAATACACAATTCAAGAAGGTTATGCCGCAGTTAAGTTTGTGAAAGCAGGTTTAAGGTCAAACAATATTGACCCGAATGCAAGACTTTGCATGGCTTCGGCAGTTGTCGGGTTTATCCAAACTTTCGGGATTGATGAACCCTCAGGATGTTATGATGATATTGAAATAACTGATACTATTGTTTCTTGGGGAGCAAATATGTCAGAAATGCATCCTATTTTATGGTCTCGTGTTTCCGACAGGAAGTTATCAAACCCTGATAAAGTTAAAATCTTTAATCTTACTACTTTTACAAACAGAACTTCCGATCTTGCAGATACCGAAATTATTTTTAAACCTCATACGGATTTAGCAATTTGGAATTATATAGCTCACGAAATTGTTTATAACCACCCGGAAGCAATTGATGAGGCCTTTGTAAGGAAATATAACGTATTTGCAACAGGGCCCGTTGATACCGGTTACGGTATGAGAACTTCCGATCATCAAAAATTTTCAGAGAAAGAAATTGAAACAGCTAAAAAAGAAACAAACAAAACAGTTTCTGAACACGAAGGAATTACCTTAAAATATCTTGATTACAAATCAGGAGATAAAATCGAAATGAAAAGCAGAGCATCAGCACTGAAACATTGGATAATTTCAAGAAAAGATTTTGAGAAAGCCTTAGAACCTTATAATTTAGATTTTGTTGCAAACCTTGCAAAAGGAAATCCGGATGAATCAATTGATGATTTTAAAGCCAAACTTAAATCACTTGCTGCTTATTATATAGAAAAAGGAAGAAAAGTTGTTTCTTTCTGGACAATGGGGTTTAACCAACATCAAAGAGGTTCTTGGGTTAATGAGCAAGCTTATATGATACACTTTCTTTTAGGAAAACAAGCAAAACCCGGAAACGGTGCATTCAGTTTAACCGGGCAGCCTTCAGCATGCGGAACAGCTCGTGAAGTAGGCACTTTTGCCCACAGATTACCGGCTGATTTGGTTGTTAAAAATCCTAAACATCGTGAATTTTCAGAAAAAATATGGAAACTGCCTTCCGGAACCCTAAACCCTAAAGTCGGTTCTCATTTTATGAAAATACACAGAGATGTTGAAGACGGAAAAATTAAATTTATTTGGGTGCAAGTAAATAATCCTTATCAGAATGCTCCAAATGCAAATCATTGGATAAAAGCAGCACGACAAATGGATAACTTTATTGTTACAAGTGATCCTTATCCGGGTATTTCTGCAAAAGTTTCAGACCTTGTTTTACCTACAGCAATGATTTATGAAAAATGGGGAGCATACGGAAATGCAGAACGCAGAACACAACACTGGAAACAACAGGTAACTCCGGTAGGTGATGCAATGCCTGATATTTGGCAAATCGTAGAATTCTCAAAACGATTTCAATTAAGAGATGTTTGGGGTGCTCAAAAAATACCCGGACTAGAAGAAGGATTGCCCGATGTTATTAACTCTGCAATAGAAATGGGCTACAGGCATACAGATACACTTTACGATGTATTATTTGCAAACGAAAAAGCAAAATCATTTGCTTGGCCTGACCCAACCGGAGAAGGATTTCAAAATACCGAAGCCGAAGGAGATAAAAGAGCAATAAAAGGTTCTCATGACGAAGACTGGAAAGGTTACGGCTTCTTTATTCAAAAATATCTATGGGAAGAATATCGCGAGTTCGGTTTAGGGCATGCACACGACCGTGCCGATTTCGATACTTATCATAAAGTAAGAGGTTTAAAATGGCCGGTAGTTGACGGAAAAGAGACTCAATGGAGGTTTAATTCAAAATATGACCCTTATGCAAGAAAAGCCGGAACCGGCGAATTTGCATTTTACGGTAAAGCTCTGAAAAAAATGCCGCAAGGAAACTTAAAAGGTCCCGATAAAGAGAAACCCAAATATGATTTAACCAATAAGGCAAAAATTTTCTTCCGTCCGTACATGGATCCTGTTGAAATGCCCGATAAAAATTATCCGTTCTGGATGTCAACAGGTCGTGTTTTAGAACATTGGCACAGCGGAACTATGACAATGAGAGTTCCGGAACTATACCGAGCAGTACCGGAAGCATTATGTTATATGAATCCGAAAGATGCAGAAGCAAAAGGATTTAAACAAGGAGATACGGTTTGGATAGAATCAAGAAGAGGACGTGTAAAAACACATATTGAAACCAGAGGAAGGAACAGACCGCCGAAAGGTTTAATCTTTGTTCCTTGGTTTGATGAGAAAGTGTTCATAAACAAAGTAACTTTGGATGCAACTTGCCCGATGTCAAAAGAACCTGATTATAAAAAATGTGCAGTAAAAGTTTATAAAGCATAAAAATAAGCAAAGGACTTACACTCCTTTGCTGTGCTTTTTTAAAAATACTTAATGAAAAAAGACAAGATGGCAACCAGGCGAGAAACAATCAGAAAAATGCTGCAAGGTGCCGGGTTTTTAGGTTTAGGCGGCTTAACTTGGGGGGCTTATATTGATGAAGCAAAAGCTGTTGATATTATCCTCAGACCTCCGGCAGCAATTCCGGAAGAAGATTTCATAAAGGCTTGCACTAAGTGCGGAGCTTGTGTAACTGCATGTCCGTATGATACGTTGAAACTTGCAATACCCGGTGATAATAAGCCTGTCGGAACTCCTTATTTTGAACCGAGAGATATTCCTTGCGAAATGTGTCCCGATATTCCTTGTGTTCCTGTTTGTCCGTCCGGTGCATTAGATATTGATTTGGTTTCTTCCGTAAATGAAGAAAAAACTAACAGACTTGATATTAACAAAGCAAAAATGGGAGCAACAATAATTGATGCTAATACTTGTGTTGCTTTTTGGGGTATTCAATGTGATTTATGTTACAGGGCTTGCCCGTTGATGGATGAGGCAATAAGTATTAAGTATGAACGGAATGAAAGAACAGGTAAGCATGCTTTTTTAAAACCGGTTGTCAATAATGAAGTATGTACGGGGTGCGGATTATGTGAAAAAGTATGTGTAACGGATATTCCTGCAATAAAAGTTCTTCCGAGAAATATTGTCCTCGGCGAAGTAGGTTCGCATTATATTAAAGGTTGGGATCCTGATGATGAAAACAGACTGAAAAAAGCTGATGATGAAAAATATAATGATGATGAGAGTAATAACAAAGCAATGGAATATTTAAACAGCGACTGGAAAGATCTTATTGATGAGTAATATTATCATAAATAATAAGTTCCTTATTTTAAGGAGGATTGTGCAAGTTTCAATATTGCTTCTGTTTATTGCATCAAATAAATTTGCTTTAAAAATTTTGGACGGTAATTTAAGTTCCGCAAAAGTACTTGACAGTTTTTATATGGCTGACCCGTACATGGTTTTGCAAATTTTAGCATCAGGCTTTGTTGTTGCAATTGATACATTGTTAGGAGGCTTAATAATTCTTGTATTCTATTCTTTAATAGGAGGAAGATCCTTTTGCAGTTGGGTGTGTCCTGTTAATATTATTACGGATACCGCAAATTGGTTAAGAAAGAAACTTAAAATGTATAAAGAAGATGTGAAAATTCCCGTAAAACGGAATATGCGTTATTGGATTTTAGCATTAAGCATTATTCTTTCTGCAATATTCGGTGTAGCCGCATTTGAACTAATCAGTCCTGTATCAATGATTCACAGAGGAATTATTTTTGGAATGGGAGTCGGCTGGGCAGCTATATTGTTGGTTTTCTTTTTCGATTTATTTGTTCTGCAGAACGGATTTTGCGGATATGTTTGCCCTTTGGGAGCTTTTTATTCTTTAATAAATAAAATAAGCCTTTTTAAAGTTAAACATATTAAAGATAAATGTACAGCATGTAACAAATGCCTTATTGTTTGTCCGGAAAAACAAGTTTTGGTAAATATAATAAATATAAAAGATTCTCAAATTTTCGGAAGTGAATGTACAAACTGCGGAAGATGCATTGATGTTTGTGATGATGCTTCTTTAAAATTTTCAATTATTAAATATAAAAATATTAATAAATAGTACAGATTAATTTTGAATAATATAAAGTATGTAATTATGTATAAAAAAATCTTTTTACTGTCAGTTTTATTTGCAGCACTTATCATAGCAGGGTGTAAAAATGAAAAAAATAATACAAGACAAAACGGAACTTCATTCAGAAAAGGAGATTTGTTTTCTGAAGATTTCAGCTTAGGAGAAAAAGCTGTTGTAACAGCCAATGCTCCCGGAAAAAATGAACGAGAAGAAAGAGCCTTTGAAAATGCACCACCTTTAATTCCGCATAAGGTTGAAGGCTTCTTCCCTATTACTCAAAAAAATAATATTTGTTTATCGTGTCACATGCCTGATAAAGCAGAAGCAGTAGGTTCAACTCCTTTGCCTGCTTCTCATTTTACAAATTATCGTCCCGAAATAGTTAAATCAGGTAACCGTTATCAAGAATCAAATAAAAGTTTAACCGTTGCAAAAGATTTAAACGGTAAACTAAGCCCTGCAAGGTACAATTGCGAGCAATGTCATGTTCCTCAAACTAATGCGAGGCTTGATGTGAGAAATCTTTTTGAAGCAGAATTCAGAAACGATAAAAGCAAAAGTAAATCTGATTTAGACCAAAGAATAAATGAAGGAGTTAAGTAAACTTAGTTAAATTTAGTATTTTGTTCATTATAAACCAACACAAACCTATCAACTCACGTGAAGATGAAATGATAACGGTTTGGAACTTAAATTAAAAGAATGGCTTTATCAAGTATTATAGTTCAAACAAAAAAAGAGCATATAGAAAATGTGATTAGTTCTCTTAAAAACAGCGGATTATGTGAGTATCACATGAATGATGAAAAGGGTAAAATTATTATTACTGTTGAAGGCAAAGGAGTAGAAGAAGAAATTTCGAAATTGCAGAAAATTCAAAAAATCGAAAATGTTATTTCTGCCGAAATGGTTTATTCTTATGACGAAGACGAACTCGACAAGTTAAGAGAAAACATTGATGATAAAATTCCGGAATGGATGAACAGTGATATTGATGCAAAAAATATTATATATCAAGGTGATTTAAAAAAGAAATATTGATTTGCTGTTATCCCGCTGTTAAATGATGATACAAATTAAATATTACAAAACATAGTTATAAGGTAACATATGGTACAAAATAACAAATGAATATTATTTATTTTTGAAAATTATTATTAATCATAAAAAAGTTTATCATGAATCGATTAAATCTAATAATTGCATTTAGCTTTTTGTTTTTCTTCGGCGAAATTACGGCACAGGACGTAGTTAAAGATGAAAATAAAAAAGAAATTACAATTGGTGTTGAAATAAGACCAAGAACAGAATATTACCACGGATATAAAACACCCGTAACCGAGTTTTTGATACAAGATTATTATAAAACTCCCCCAAGTCTCTACACAAGTCAAAGGTCTCGCCTAAATTTAAACTATAAAGCAAATAAAGTAAAATTCGGAATGGTACTTCAAGACGTAAGAACCTGGGGAAGCCAAAAACAACTTGTTGCAAATGAAGCAAATTCTGTTTCTGTACATCAAGCATGGGGTGAAGTTTTCTTTACAAAAGAATTTTCTTTAAAAGCAGGGCGAATGGAACTTGTATATGACGATCACAGAATTCTCGGTAATGTCGGTTGGGCACAACAAGCTCGCTCACATGATTTGGCTCTGTTCAAATATGAAGGGAATTTTAAAGCACATCTCGGTATAGCATTTCACGGCGGTCCTTTTGCGGATGCAAACGGAAACGTAATTATAAATGATGCATACAAAGCAATGCAATTCCTTTGGATAAACGGAAAATCCGGTGATTTCGGATACAGCATTCTTGCATTAAATAACGGAAAAACAGAAAATGGTGTTTGGGCAGATTTTTCAGACCCGACAGACCCCACTTTTACAGGAGTTGCAGAAGGAAATGCTTACAGTCAAATTGCAGGCGGTCGTTTTACATATAAGTTAGGAGCTTTAAGTTTTGCTGTTAACACATATTATCAAACAGGCAAAAAGGCAGCAAATTGGGTTGATGCAAAAAGTTTGCCGACAGGAGTTGTTGCTGCTGATTTAGGTTTAGCCGATAAAGCAGGTCAGGGTCAAAAAATATCAGCATATAATATTGCTTTTGATGCAATGTATAAAGTTTCTGACAACTTTAAGGCAGGGCTCGGTTTTGAAATGCTTTCAGGAAATGATTTTACCGATGCAAACAGAACAGATGACAACGCTTTTGCTCCTTTATACGGAACTAATCATAAATTCAACGGTTGGATGGATTATTTTTATGTAGGAAATCACGGAAGCAATGTCGGGCTTCAAGATTTCAATGCAAAATTTATTTATAAAAAAGATAAGTTCTTTGTTAAACTTATACCTCATTATTTTCTGCCTGCCGGAAAAGGAACTTATGTTGATAAAGACGGAGCAACTCAAAACCTCGGTGCTCTCGGTACAGAAATTGATTTATGGGCCGGTTATCACATAGTACCGAAAGTTGCAAGTATTCAATTCGGGTATTCTCAAATGTTTGCAACAGAAAGTATGTACGGGCTTAAAGGTGTAACAATTACAGATAATAATGATATAGGAACAAATAATTGGGCCTGGATTATGTTATCGGTAAAACCGAACTGGACATTTAAAAAATAAATTCAATTAATAATATTTAATCCTGAGTTTTGAAAATAACTCAGGATTTTCTATGCAAAAAAGAATTTGACGGACAGATTTTCGATTGTTAAATAACATATAAGCAATTCTTAAAAAAGTAACATATGATACAAGTAAAATAACTGTTTTACCTTAACTTTGTATTAAATATTAAATTTATGAAACAATATATAAAACCTCCGAAAAAATGGCGAATGCCTGTTGCAATTCTCTTAGGTGCTTTTATCGGTTTGTCAATCTATTTATTTAAAGTTTCAAATGCAACTTCATATTTATCTGATGCACCTGAAACTTGTATAAATTGCCATGTTATGGTACCTGAATATGCTTCTTGGAACCACAGTTCGCACAGAGAACATGCAAATTGCAATGATTGTCACGTACCGCATGATAATATGATTCATAAATATTATTTTAAAGCAGGCGACGGAATAAGGCATGCAACTATGTTCACATTGCGTAAAGAACCCGAAGTTATAAAAATAAAAGAAGCAGGAATTGAAGTCGTGCAAAATAATTGCAAACGTTGCCACGGTTTCGTTAATGAAAACATTTCAGCAAATAACTGGAACATAAAAGATGTTCATTCCGGTAACGGAAAACTTTGTTGGGATTGCCACCGAGAAGTTCCTCACGGAAAAGTACACAGCTTGTCGTCAACACCGAATGTAATTTTACCGCAACAAAAAATTAAAACACCCGATTGGATTAAAAAACAAATAGAAAACAGAAAATAAAATATCAATATCTAATATTAAAATTATGGAAAAGAAAAGAAAATCTTGGATTAACTGGTTGATTTTTGCAATAACCGCAGTTGTCGTTTTTAGTTTAGGGATGTTAGCATCTTCGGTTACTGAGCGAAAAGCAGAAGAATCATTCGTTTATAAACCAAAAGTAAAATTAGCGGAATGGGAACCCAGAAATGAAGTTTGGGGAGAAAATTTTGAAAGGCAATATCAATCTTATATTAAAACTTCCGATACTTCTTTCAGAAGTAAATACAACGGAAACGCAATGATTGATATGCTGGAAGTTGACCCTCGGTTAGTTATTTTATGGGCAGGATACGGTTTTTCAAAAGATTATAAACAAGGAAGAGGGCATTTTTATGCCGTTGATGATGTGGTTAATTCTTTACGAACGGGAGGACCGACCGGAGCTGACGACGGACCTATGCCGGCAACATGTTGGACTTGCAAAAGCCCTGATGTTCCGAGGCTAATGAGTGAAATGGGACCTGTTGAGTTTTATAAAGGAAAATGGGCAGGAAAAGGGCATGAAATTGTAAATCATATCGGTTGTGCCGATTGCCATGAACCCGAGTCAATGAATCTTACATTAACCAGACCTGCTTTGGTTGAGGCTTTGGAACGTCAAGGAAAAGATATAAACTCATTTTCACACCAAGAAATGCGTTCTTTAGTTTGTGCTCAATGCCACTCGGAATATTATTTCAATAAAAAGAACAAATTTGAAGAAGGTGTTCCTTATCTTACTTTCCCCTGGGATAACGGTTTTTCTGTTGAGGAAATGGAGAAATATTACGATGATATTGAATTTAAAGATTGGACTCACAAATTAAGCAAAGCTCCTATGTTGAAAGCTCAACACCCCGGTTACGAGGTGTATATGACCGGAATTCATGCAGAAAGAGGTGTGTCGTGTGCAGATTGCCATATGCCGTATAAAACAGAAGGAGGACAAAAATTTACAAATCATCAAATGCAAAGTCCGTTGAATAATATTGCAAACTCTTGTCAGGTTTGCCATAGAGAAGAAACAGATGTTTTAGTGAAGAATGTTTATGACCGACAAGATAAAATTATTGAAAACAGAGATAAACTTGAAGAATTAATTGTAAGAGCCCATGTTGAAGCAAAACAAGCTTGGGATTGGGGAGCAACGGATGAGCAAATGAAAGATATTTTACAAGGAATAAGGCATGCACAGTGGCGTTGGGATTATGCTGCGGCAAGTCACGGAGGTTCTTTTCATTCTCCTGTTGAAATTGGTCGTGTTATCAGCAGCGGAATTGCAGAAGCACAAGAAACACGAATTAAACTTGCAAGATTATTTGCTGAATTAGGACATAACGAGGAAGTTCCTTATCCTGACATATCTACAAAAGCAAAAGCTCAGGCATTTATAGGTTTAGATATAGAAAAGTTGAAAAAAGAAAAGGAATTGTTTAAAATTAACTTACTTCCTAAATGGGAAAAATTGGCAAAAGAAAGAGAAGATAAATGGCCGGTTAAAAGGTATTAATTTCAAATTACTGAAAAAAGTCCCGTTAAATCAACGGGACTTTTTTATTATATCTCTAAAAAAACGAGAATATGATTTTTTAATACTGTCTGCATTTAAAATTGTAATTTCAGATTCTGCTCCGAGAGCGACAATTCCTGCTGCCATTGCAATTCTGTGGTCGTTGTGGGAATCAATTGTTCCGCCCGAAACTTTGCCTCCGTGAATATACATTTCATCTTCATTTATTTCAATTCTTACTCCTATTTTTGCAAATTCATTTTTTAGCACATTTGCTCTGTCGCTTTCTTTGTTTTTCAGCCTTGAAACGCCTTTTATTCTTGAAACTCCTTTACAATATACCGCCATCGTTACAAGCGGAGGAAATAAATCAGGACAATCAACAGCATTAAATTCAAAAGCAGAAAGTTTAGTTTTTTTAGTTATTACGCAGTCATTTTCAACAGATAAATTTCCGCCTGCATTTCTAATTGCTTTTAAAATTTCAATATCTGCTTGTTTTGATTCAGCGTTAAGCCCTGTAACCTTAACTTCTCCCGCAATTAAACCTGCAACCAACAGGAAAGCTGAACTGCTCCAATCGCCTTCAACAGTATAATCTTGTGCTATATATTTTTGATTTCCTTTAATAATAAACTTTGTGTAATTATAATTCTCAATTTTAACACGAAAATCTTTAATAATTTGAAGAGTTAAATCAATATACGGTTTACTTTTGAGTTTGTGAACTGTAATTTCTGAATCTTCCTCAGCGTTTGGTAATGCAATTAATAAACCTGTTAAAACCTGAGAACTTAAAGAACCGTCAATTTCAATTTTTCCGCCTTTTAGCTTTCCTGAAATTTGTAAGGGTAAATACCCGTTATTTGAAACAGATTTCACACCGGCTTGCCTAAGAGCATCCTCAACAGAACTTATAGGACGTTTTAAAAGTGTTCCTGTTCCGGTAATATTAAACTCCTTGTTAAATAATGCAAGAACAGGACTGAACATTCTTATTCCGAGTCCGGATTCTCCTATATTAATATTTGTTTCCGTAACTTCTTCAGTTCGCTCAAAAGCAATGCGGTCTGCTGTATATTGTACCGAAGAGCCTAAAGCTCCTGCAAGTCTTATTGCAGAAAGAGAATCTCCCGAAAAAGACGGGTTTCTTACCAATGTTCTTCCTTCAGATAATATTGCTAAAGCTGTAACTCGCTGCATGATACTTTTAGATGCAGGGGCTTTAATAACTTTTACAAATTCTTTCGGTGAAATTGTAATTTCCTTTTTATGTGCAGAAAACCTTTTTCTCATACAAATGCTTAATAAGAGGATATAAAAGTAAGAATACTTTGTTAATGCTGAAAATTAATTTTGTAATTTTTGAAAGCAACTGTAAAACATTTGCCGTAATTAATTAAAATTAAGATATTAGCAATTTAATTTATTCTAATTGTCATGGCTGTTTGTAAATTAGGACATATTTATAATTATGAACTTTCAAAAATGAAAAGCGGAATTAAAATAAGGGATTATAAACCGAATGATTTTGATGAAATACAGAATTTGTGGAATTTAACCGGATTAGGAGGAAAAGAGAGGAAAGATGATGATGAAGTAATTTCAAGAAGCCTAAGCGGAGGAGGAAGATTTTTAGTTATGGAAAAAAACAGCAAAATTATCGGAACTGTTTGGTTAACTCATGATTTCAGAAGAACATATTTACATCATTTCGGTATTCACCCCGATTTTCAAGGGCTGGGTTTAGCAAATAAATTGATGGATGAAACAATGAAATTAATCAAAGAAATTGGATTTCAAGTAAAGTTAGAAGTGCATAAAGAAAATAGTAAGGCAGCAAATCTATACAGAAAATATGCGTTTGAAGACTTTTCAGATTATGAATTAATGATTAGCAGAAAAATAAATATCTAAAAAAATAAATTAACCCTATTTTTTCTCAAAAATAAAAAATAATTCTCTGCCTTTTCTCGGCTTAATTGAGTTGTGTGCAATTTCAAATGTTTTCACGTCAAATAAATCTTTTATAAGCTCCAAATAGGTTTCTTTTATTGCTCCGTAGGGCGGTTTGTTTAATTTGAATTCGTGATTAAAAAATAAACCGACATATTTTCCGCCTGTATTTAAAAGTTCATACATTTTGTTTGCTAACTTTTTCCTGTTCTCAGGCTCAACGGAAGTAAAAAATGCAAGCTCAATTATTAAATCATACTTGTTGCAATGCTCAAAAAAATCTTGATTAATTATTTGAGTGTCAGGAAAATCAGGGTGGTCGGTTTTGAAGTTGTTAATTGCAAGTTCCGAATAATCTAAATAAAAAGTATTAATAAAGCCATTTTTATAAAGGTACTTTGCCTCATAACCGCTTCCTCCTCCCGGAATAAGAATTTTTAGATTTTTATCGGCAATTTGATTGAAATATTCTTTTAACGGCGGGCTGATGTATCCGATATCCCAGCCAAGTGTTTTATTCTTGTATAAATTATTCCAATATTCTTGATTAATTTTCATTTTAAGGTTTCTTGAAACAAAAATAATTTTTTTAAATAAATAAGTTTACCGTTCATCAATTTTTCCGTAAAAAAATAATTTTAGAAGCCCTCAAATAAAAAAAAATATTAGATTTGTTAATATTATATAAATTTAAATAAAAAAAAATGAAGAAAATTAACTTTTTTGTGATTGCAACACTATTTATCGGTTCTTTTTTTGTAACCTCCTGCAACGAACCTTCTGACGAGGAAGTTCAGGCACAAGCTGACGAGATTATAAATTCTCTTAACGATTTAGCCGATGAAACTGCCGACAATGATGAAACTGCCTATAATACTTCGTCTGATAAATATCATTCAGTTGACGGAAGATTTAAAGTAAATTTCAGCGGAACACCTGATGTTTCAAATGAAAGTGTTCCTACTGATGTGGGGAATATTGAAATGTATATGTTTATGTATGAAAAAAGTATAACAGAGGCTGAAATGATTGCATATTCAGATTATCCCTCTGCTATGGTTAAAGCAAGTAACCCCGATGATATGTTACAGGGTGCAAAAGAAGGAGCAGTCGGTAATCTCGGAGCAACTATTGTTGAAGAAAAAGAAATAACTTACGGCAAGCATAAAGGACTTGAATTTAGAGCAAACAGCCCGCAATTTTATGTAAATTACAGAATATTCTTAGTCAATAACAGGCTTTATCAAATTGCAATAATGAGAGACGGCTCATTTGCAAGCCAATCTAATGTTGATAAGTTCTTTAATTCATTTGAATTAATTGAAAAAGAATAAATAAACTAATTGAAAATAAAGAAGAGGTTGCTGAAATTCAGTAACCTCTTTTTATTGTTAAATAATTACCTTTTTTGTTATAATATAATCGTCAAATTCAAATTTTAATAAATATATTCCTTTGTTTTTAAAAGTAATTTTCTCATAAGCATTTGTTCTGATAATTTTATTTATCAACTTTCCGCTTATGTCATAAACTTCAATATTTTTTGCAATATTATTAATGTCGGAATAAATAATAACATCCATATTTTTAATAATAATTGTTACATTACTTTTTTCAATATCACTTACTTCTGATGCTGTTGTATTAACAGAAACTGTATTTGAATTTTTACTTACATAAGTATCATATTCAGTTCTTATTCTGTAAAAATATTCTGTATTTTGGTTTAAACTTGAAACTGAAATATTTGTGCTGTTCCCGACAGAGTAATTTTCATAACCGCCTGCAAATGTTGTAAAATTTACATCTTCCGAAACATCAATATAATAATTTGTTGCATTGTTCGTTGCCTGCCAACCGGCTGTAAATGAGTTGTATGTGATGTTCGTTGCTTCATAACATTCCGCAGGCATCGGAATCGCAACGGTGTTTGAGTTAATGCTTACTTCCGTGCCGTAATGTACTCTTACTCTGTAAAAATATAACCCGGCAGGTACTGTAACAGTATAAAGAGTATTTAAACCTGCATCAGCATTTTCATAGCCTGAGGCAAATGTTGAAAAAACATTATTATCGGAAACATCAATACTATAAGAAGTTAAGGCAAGGTCGGGTACAGGCATCCAATTTGCAGTAAACTGAGTTGATGTTGTGTCATTTGCCGGAAAACATATTGTAGGAGAAACAACGGTACCGTATTCAAGAGCTATGCTGTCAATTAGTAATGAGCTTCCTGCATTTCCCGAAAATCCGGAAGATATAAAAATAACATTTAAAGAATCCGGAGAATCAATTGAATTATATATATACGGAACAGCAACTTTAGTATATACATCAAATTGATCAGCTGTAAAATAGGCTGTCATAGCTATTGTGTCAGTTTCTTGTGTTGTTTCATTCCATTTAGTAAGAATACTTATCATAACAGATGTGTCGTTTCCTTGCGGCACATATTTAAAAAAATAACTTATTCCGTTAGGTCTTTCGGTAAAAGGAATTCCGCCGGTAATAGTCTGGTTTTCAATATCAATTTCTCCGAGAGTAATTATCCCGGGTATTACACCTAAGGCTGTTGATTCTGTAGTTAGATTTGCAGCATAAGTGCCTTGGTATGAGTCTGTTGTTTGTTGTGCAGAATAGAAATTTACGGGAAATCCTATGTTTACCGAGTTCCAACCTTCGGCATCAGAATCGTTTGTCCAATTTTCAAAATTACCGTTAGGTATTTGTTGTGAGTATAATAAAATGAATGTAAAATTAATAATTGTAAGCAGTATTATTTTTTTCATATTTAAAGTTTTATCTTTGTTTTATTATTCAAATATAATACTTTTTCAGAAAAATTCAATTATGCAATATATCGGATACATATTTTTCAGGTTTTTGGTATTTATTTTTTCACTGATACCATTTTGGGCATTATATTTTTATTCCGATATTCTTTATTTTTTCTTTTTTCATGTTTTCGGATACAGAAAAAAAATTGTTTATAATAATTTAAGAAAATCTTTTCCTGACAAAGCAGATAAAGAAATTCATAGTATTGCCAAAAAGTTTTATACAAATTTAAGCGATATTACTCTTGAAAGTATCAAAGGCTTGTCTATGAGTAAAAAAACTTTATTAAAAAGATACCCTGTATTAAATATTGAATTATTAGACGAGTTTTTTAATAAAGGACAGAATGTTATAGGCCTTGCAGCTCATTATACAAATTGGGAATGGGGCGTTATCAGTTTCGGATTTCAGTTTAAGCATAAAAGTGTGGGACTGTATAAACCTTTATCAAATAAATATATTGATTCTTATGTTAAAAAATCTCGAGCAGCTTGGGGAATGAATTTAGTTCCTATAAAAGATACTTTTAAAGCATTTAATGAAAAGCATGAGAAACCTGCAGTTTTCTTTATGGTATCAGACCAAAGCCCTTCAAATGTTAAAAAAGCTGTATGGGTAAAATTTCTGAATCAAGACACGGCTTGTTTACACGGTGCCGAAAATTATGCCGTAAAATTTAATGTCCCCATGGTTTTTGGTAATGTTCAACGAGTAAAAAGAGGCTATTATACCGTAGAACTTTCAATTTTTGAGAAAAATCCTGCTCAAACAAAGCCGCAAGAACTTACACAACGATATATGCAGAAGTTAGAAAAAATAATAAAAGAAAACCCCGAAAATTGGCTTTGGTCGCATAAACGTTGGAAGCATAAAAGAGAAACCGTATAATAAACAAGTTTGTACGGTTATTTATAAAAAACAAACTTATTTTGCTCTGTCGGGATTTTATTCCGACAATTTTTTTATTTTTGTTTTATGAAGTTTGCAAATTTTTTATTTATCGTTCTGTTCGGCCTGTTAAATTTTAATTGCGGACTGAACAAAGAACTGACAAAAGAACAAAATATGAAAATACCTTTGACGATATATGAAGGAAAAATAGTTAAAGTTAATTTTGTTGATAAAGCAGGACGTGTTCATGAGGATGCTTTCAACTATTTTTTTCAAACCGAAGGCGATAAAATTTTTATTAAAATTTCGGAAGGGAAAGTAAAAAGAGATGAAATTGTAAAAATATATAATAAGAATATTAAAATTAAAGGATATAAAACTTTCGGGCTTTGGGATACGGATGATCCTACCGTTCAAAGCAGAGTAGGGGATTATATTGTTATTTATAAGATAATTAGACAATTAAAATAAATAATTATGTCAGGAAAACACACTGTAAAACAAAAACTCAAATATTATTTTGATAATACATTATCGCAGGGAACAAGTGCAATTATAATGTGGTTGGCAATACTTTCTCTTTTAGTTATTATTGTTTTCGGAATATTATATGCCGTAAGCGGAATAAATATGGAAGGCGAAGAAGGAATGAACTTCTTTGAATCAATGTGGCAAACACTTCTTCGTTCTATAGACCCCGGAACAATGGCAGGCGATACAGGTTGGGTTTTCAGACTTATAGGTTTACTGATAACAATCGGCGGAATATTTATTTTAAGTACATTAATCGGTGTGCTGACTACAAGCTTAGACGAAAAACTTGATAAATTAAGGAAAGGACGTTCTTTGGTTATTGAAGAAAATCATACATTAATACTCGGATGGTCGCCCAAAGTTATTCATATTATTTCCGAATTAATTATCGCAAATGAAAACCAAACTAAACCTCGAATTGTTATTCTTGCTGAAGAAGATAAGGTAATAATGGAAGATGAGATAAGAGAGCAAATTCCGGACACACAAAATACAAAAATTATTTGCAGAACAGGAAGTCCTTTGGATTTAGTTGATTTAAAGATTGTTAGTCCCGACGGTGCACGTTCGATTATAATAATTTCTCCCGAAAAAGAAAATGCCGACACTTATGTTATTAAGTCAATTTTAGCATTAACACTTAACCCCGAACGAAAAGAAGGCAAATATCATATTGTTGCAGAAGTTAAAGATGAAGAAAACATGGAAGTGGCTCGAATAGTAGGAAAAGATGAAGCAATGTTTGTTCTCTCACCCGATTTAACTGCTCGAATTACTGCACAAACTTGTCGCCAATCCGGCTTAAGTATAATATACCAACAACTGTTTTGTTATGAGGGAGATGAAATGTATTTTAAAAATGAACCCTCACTTATCGGGAAAACCTATAAGGATGCAATTTTTTCTTATAATAATTCAGCTGTTCTCGGGTATAAAGATAAAAGCGGCAAAATTAATATAAATCCGCCGATGAATACAGTATTGAAGGAAGGTGACGAAATATTGGCAATAACAGAAGACGATGATACAATTATTTTATCCGGCATCTCCGATTATAAAATTGAAAATGATGCCGTAATTAAAACAGAGGCTGTTTCTTCGGTAAAAAAAGAACGAAATGTTATTCTCGGTTGGAATAAAAGAGCAAAAATAATAATAAGAGAACTTGATGAATATGTTGAAAAAGGTTCGGAAATTCATGTAATTTCAAATATTGAAAATTCGGAAGAAATAAAAACTGAATTAGAACCTATTTTAGAAAACCAAAAAATAAAGTTTATTCACGGAGATATTACAAGAAGTGCAGAACTTCAAAAAAATGATATTACATCTTACGATAATATTATAATTTTAAGCTATTACGATATTGATGTAAAAGAAGCTGATGCAAAAACATTAATTTGTCTGTTGCATATCAGAAATATGGCAGACAAACAAGCTAAGAAAGTTAGTATTGTAAGCGAAATGTTCGACCAAAAAAACAGAGAACTTGCCGAAGTTACAAAAGCCGATGATTTTATTATAAGTGAAGATTTAATCAGCCTGTTTTTGACACAACTTTCGGAAACCCCTGATTTGAAAAAAGTAATGGATATTCTGTTTGAAGCGGAAGGTTCAGAGTTTTATTTAAAAGATATTAAAGATTATGTGAAATTAGATACCCCTGTTAATTTTTACTCAATTTTAGAAGCGGCATCTTACAAGAATGAAACAGCAATAGGCTACAGAATAATTAAAAATGCTCATTCTGTGCCTGATAATTACGGCATAAAAGTAAATCCCGATAAAGATAAAATGATTACTTTCTCAGAAGGAGATAAAATAATTGTTTTAGCGGAAGATTAGCTATTTGATATAAATTATTATGAAAACGGAATCAAACTCAAATATTAAAAGTGCTGCAAGTTCAATTCTTTTTGCTAAAATTTTTATTGCAATATTATTAATCGTTGTCGGATTATGGGCGGCATACATTATTATATCTGTTATTTATATGATATTCACGAATATACAGCATATAACATTCCTCGGTAAAATGTTAAGTTTCCCGAAAGAAATTAAAGTTATTTCAATGGGCGGAGATGCAATAACAATGTCCGGGAGCATTGTAGGGTACATTATTGCGGCACTTCTGCTGTCAATGGGCGGGCGGTTAACTTTTCGGGTAATAAAACTCGGTGCCGATATGGTTTCAAAATTAGACATGAAATACTTCTACAACCATCTTATGGAATTTGAGCAAAAGAATACCGGCAAAGAAGATGACGATAAAAGTTTGTTATTATAACACTTTTTTTATCCGTAAATTTCAAACCTCCCAAATCACAAGATTGTCAATGGATGCTCCCTATATTGATGACTGCTGACTGAATATTGTCAACAGCCTACTGCCCACTATCTTCTTCAATTAAATCCATAGCCCGCTCACTGATTGCCGTTATACTTAATGCCGGGTTTACGCCCGGATTTGCCGAAATCATAGAGCCGTCACAAACATACATATTTTCGTAGCCGAACACTTTATTGTTTTTGTCTATAACTCCTTCTTTTGCATCTTTACCCATAACTGCACCGCCGAGAATATGAGCAGTTGAAGGAATACCTGTAAGAGTTTCCGTAAGCATAACCGTAGGTTTTCCGTTTATTATTTTACCGTATTTGTGTGCAACTTCATGAGCTTCCGGGATAAATGCAGTCGGTTTTTTGCCTTTTTCGAGTTTGGTTCCCGTTCGTAAAAATTTACGTCTTAATTTTAATGTGCTGTCAAGATGCTGCATAAACAAAATAACAGAAGTTTGCTTGCCGAAATTCGGCGCAAAAAATATTTTCAGCCACATTAAAGGTGCCGTAAACGGAATAATAAATAATTTTAAAATTCTTAAAAAGAAATTCTTTTCGCTAACCATAGGCATAACCAAAAGTCGCCAAAATCCCGAACCTTTGCCGTATCTTACCGGTTCAATATTGCTGTTCTCGTCAAGCTCAATAATAGAACCTATTGCAATTCCTTCCGACATATTTTTGTTTTTATCTGCCGTTACCGTCAAAATCAGAGCTTCGTTATTTGTTCGTATGTTATCGCCGACTTTATCGCTTAAATTCGGCAAATTTTTCTTTTTCTGTTTTAAAAGCAAAGGTACTGTTCCGAGAACTCCTCCGGATAAAATAACTCCTTTTGCTTTTATGCTTCCTTTCTTTTTGAAAAATTTTGTTGAAGTCCTGAATTTTATTTCATAACCTGCGGCTCCGTTTTTTCCGTCAAGCGGAATTATATCAGTCACTTCTTGTTCGGCAATTATTTCAGCACCGAGCTGTTGTGCCAAATGCAAATAATTTTTGTCCAAAGTATTTTTTGCATTATGTCGGCAACCTGTCATACACGAACCGCATTGAATACAGCCGGTTCTTGTCGGACCTTTGCCCTTAAAATACGGGTCGTTAACGGTTACATCATTCTCTCCGAAATAAACCGCAACTTTTACAGTTTTAAATTTATCCTCTTGACCGATTTCTTTTGCAAGTTGTTTAAATGCTAAATCACTTTCTCCGAAGTAGGTATTTTCTGTTGCTCCGAGCATCTCCCATGCGGTTTTGTAATGTGGTGCAAGTTCTGTTTCCCAATCGGCAAGTCCTGTCCAAGAACCATGATTGAAAAACGGACTGCTTGGTTTCGGTAAAGTATTGGCATACACCAGCGAACCTCCGCCTACACCCACACCGCTCATGGCCGAAATATGTTTTAAAAATGCGATTTTTTGGATACCGTAAAGTCTGAATGCAGGCATCCACAACCATCGTTTTAAATTCCAATTTGTTTTCGGGAACTCATTATCTTTGTAATGCTTCCCCTTTTCAATTACCAAAACTTTATAACCTTTTTCAGAAAGCCTTAATGCAGAAACTGCTCCTCCGAATCCGGAACCGATGATGATGTAGTCGTATTGTTCTTTTATTGTCATGAAAACTGTCGATAAGAAAAATAATTACTCAAAGTTAGTATATTTGTTCAAAATTCAATAGCTTATTATGTTCGAAAAGATATTTTTAGCAATCTTCATCATTCTTGTTATTATCATAATAAGATACATCAGAAAGAAAAACGCATGGAAAATTCCAAAAGATAAATTTCCTGTAAATTGGCGTATTATTCTTACCGAAAAAATAATCTTTTACAATAATTTAAATTCAGAAGAAAAAAAACTATTTGAGTATAAAATACAAGAATTTTTATTGAATTGCAGAATAACCGGTATAAAAACAACGGTTGCAGAAACTGATAAATTGTTAGTGGCTTCAAGTGCAATTATTCCTATTTTTGAATTCCCCGAGTGGAAATACTTGAATATTGATGAGGTTCTTTTATATCCGGCTTCTTTTGATACAAATTTTGATATTAATTCCGGAAGTTCTGTCCTCGGGATGGTCGGTTCCGGATATATGGAAGGCAAAATGATTTTGTCGAAACAAAGCTTAATCAACGGTTTTCGAAACGAAACAGATAAAAAGAATACTGCCATTCATGAATTTGTTCATTTAATCGATAAATCTGACGGAGCAATTGACGGTGTTCCTGAATTGTTGTTAGCAAAACAATACACTATTCCTTGGATTGATTTAATAAAACAAAAAATTGATGAAATTTATAAAGGGAAATCTGATATAAATCCGTATGGAGCAACAAATAAATCTGAATTTTTTGCTGTTATCAGCGAATATTTTTTTGAACGCCCTGAATTATTGAAGAAGAAACATCCGAAACTTTATAAATTGCTTGAACAGATATTTAAAACTGACGGTATAAGCCGTTTCAAAATAAAAAAACGAAAAACAACAGGCAGAAATTCGCCTTGTCCGTGCGGCAGCGGAAAGAAATATAAGCATTGTTGCGGGAAATTTTTGTAAGAAAAATAATTACCCTTAAATATTTTATCGGTAAAATAGCCGATAATTGTTATTTATCGGTAAAATGGCCGATAAATGTATAAAATCGTTCTTTATACCGATATTTTTGTATATTTGTAAAAAAAAGGAATGAATAGTGCAATAATTTCAGGTGATATAATAGCATACACAAGTTTAAATAAGGAAGGTAAAAATTTATTTGATAATAAAATTCTTGCTCTAACAGAAGTTTTAAAAAATGAATTTAATGTATTCTCCAGGCTTATAAAAGGTGATTATATTGAATGTTATGTTCCTGATGTATATAAAGTTTTGAGAGTTACTTTAGTTATCAAATCTTATATAAAGGCAATAGCAAAAGAAATTGTCGAAAATTCTAAGAGTAAAGATAAGAGAATCTTGTATTTTAGTAAATATGGAATAAGATTAGCAATCGGTATCGGTGAATTATCAAGATTAGATATTAATAAAGGGATAATTGACGGAGAAGCTATATATTTTTCGGGAAGATTATTAAGTAAAAAAACGACTTCCGATAAGAATAAAATATCAATTAAAGAAACATTATACATACATACAAATGATGAAAGACTTACAAATGAGTTTATTCCGTTAATAAGCTTAATAGATGAAATAATAAATCGAAATACTGCAAAACAATCGGAAATAATATTTTATAAGTTAAGAGGTTATGATGAAAAAGACATTGCGATAAAAATAAATAGAAATCAATCGACTATTAATCAGCATTCAACAGGCGGAGGTTGGAATGCAATTGAAAAAGCAGTTTTAAGATTTGAGCATCTTGTTAAAGGAAAAGAATAAATAATATGGATATTTATAAATTATTAATTTTGCAATTTATTGCTCATTTTCTTTCAGATTTTATTTTTCAAAGTCAGAATTGTTCAGATAAAAAAGAAAAGGATAGTTTTAAATCAAAATTTTTATACAAACATATTGCCGTAACATTTTTTATTTCTGCATTTTTATCTTTTCAGTTTACTTTTATTCTTTTCTCGCTTATAATTTCAGCCTCACATTTTTTTCTTGACGGAATTAAAAGTTTCCTGTTAAATGTTAGGCTGATTAAAAAACACCTGTTCTTTTTTGATCAAATATTACACTTGTCAATTATAGGTTTTGTTGTATTTTTATTTAATAAATTTTTTGAAATTGACTTTTTAACAGAAATTCTCGATATAAAATATTTATTATATATTTTTGCCTATATTTTAATTCTAAAGCCGACAAATATTTTAATCAGAGAAATATTTAAGTTTTATGAGATTAAACTTGATAAATTAGAAGCAGAAAAAGACGAACTTCCGAATGCAGGAAAACTAATCGGAATAACAGAAAGAATTTTAACATTGACATTAATAATTCTTGGACAATATGCTGCAATCGGTTTTATTATGGCTGCAAAATCAATATTAAGATTTAAAGAAGCACAAACGCAAAAAGCCGAATATGTATTAATCGGAACAATGTTAAGTTTCGGTATCGCAATTATGATAGGAGTAATTTTACAGTTATTCAACAATATAATTATTTAAGAATTTAATAAACAATGTAATAATAAAACAATTCAGCATTTTAACAATATAATCAATGATACAATTTATCCTAAACAACAAACTCATAAAAACCGAAAAACCGGCAAGTTCAATTTTACTCGATTTTATCAGGTACGAACAACATTTAAAAGGAACAAAATCAGGTTGCCGAGAGGGTGATTGCGGTGCTTGTACAGTTCTTACAGGAACTTTGGAAAACGGAAAAATTAATTATAAAAGTATAGCATCTTGCCTTACGCCTCTCGGAAATATTGCAGGCAAACATGTTGTTACCGTTGAAGGTTTAAATTCCGATAAAGGATTAAACCCTGTTCAACATGCACTTGACGATCATGCCGGAACACAATGCGGTTTTTGTACACCCGGTTTTGTAGTTTCCTTAACCGGGCACGCATTATCAGAAGATTTCGGGAAGTATGATGAAGCCATAAATTCTGTTTCCGGAAATATTTGTCGATGCACGGGATATAAATCAATTGAACGAGCAACGAAAGATATTTCGGAAGGTTTAAAAGAAACCAAAAATAATTCGCTTGATTGGTTAATTGAAAATAAATATTTGCCCGATTATTTCTCGGATATTGCAAATCGACTTGAAGAAATTGAATTCCCGAAACTTCCGAAAGGTGAAAAAATAATAGGCGGCGGAACAGATTTATATGTTCAGAAAGCCGATGAAACTTCTGACAGCAAAGCGTCATTTGTGCTCTCATTTGAAAAATTAAAAGGAATCTCGGAAGAAAACGGAATAATTACCGTCGGAGCTTCCGTTACGGCAAATGAAATAATGCACTCTGAAATTTTCAATAAATATTTTCCTAAAATAAAACAATGGTTTAAACTTATTTCATCCGAGCAAATCCGAAATGCAGGAACCATTGCCGGAAATTTTGTAAATGCTTCTCCTATTGGCGATTTATCTATTTTCTTTTTAGCTTTAAATGCTGAACTGATTATAAAAGATGCAAGAGACAGCGAAAGAACTGTTGCTCTTAAAGATTTCTTTAAAGATTATAAACAAATTGACTTACAAGAAGATGAAATAATTCAGAAATTAACTTTTAAAATTCCTTCAAAAGATTTCAAATTTAATTTTGAAAAAGTTTCCAAAAGAACACATTTAGATATTGCAAGTGTAAATACTGCAGTTTCATACACTTTGGCAAAAAATGTAATTGAGGATATTCATATTTCAGGAGGTGGGCTTGCGGCAATTCCTAAATATTTTAATAGAACAAGGGAATTTCTGACAGGCAAAGAATTAAATAACGATAATATCGAAAAAGCAAGTGAAGTTTTAGTTTCGGAAGTTTCACCAATCAGTGATATTCGCGGAAGTAAAGAATACAAAAGCCTTCTTTTAAAGCAATTATTTTTTGCTCATTTTGATGCATGAAAAAAGCCCCTGTAATTTAGGGGCTTTATAGTTTTTAACCTGTACTTTTTGTCAATTACTATTTTGCATTTTTAAAAGCACTTAGTCCTGCATAAACGGCAGCATCTCCCAGTTCGTTTTCTATACGAATAAGTTGATTGAATTTTGCAATTCTCTCACTTCTTGAGCCTGAACCGGTTTTAATTTTACCTGATGAAATCGCAACTGCAAGGTCGGCAATTGTTGTATCTTCTGTTTCGCCCGAGCGATGAGAAACAAAGCAGTTGAAATTATTTTTACCGGCAAGTTCAATAGTTTCAAGTGTTTCTGTAACAGAACCTATTTGATTAACTTTAATTAAAATAGAATTTGCCGCATCTTTATCAATTGCTTCTTGCAAAATTGCTTTATTTGTACAAAGCAAATCATCTCCTACAAGTTCAATTTTATCTCCGAGTTCTTTAACCAAGTTTTGCCATCCTTCCCAATCGTTTTCATCCAAACCGTCTTCCAACGAAATAATCGGATATTTTTCACACCATTCTTTCCAAAGAGCAATCATTTCACCGGAAGTTTTAGTTGATTGGTCTGATTTAAAGAAAACATATTTTCCGTCTCTGAACATTTCGCTTGTTGCGGGGTCAAGAGCAATAGAAATATCATCACCGGGTTTATAACCGGCAGCTTCAATAGCTTCCATAATAACTTCCATAGCTTCTTCATTCGATTTTAATTCCGGAGCATAACCGCCTTCATCACCTACGCCTGTGCTGTAACCTTTTTCTTTAAGTATTTTTCCTAATGCATGAAATGTTTCAGCACCCATTCTTATTGCTTCTTTAAAAGACGGTGCGTTATGAGGAACAATCATAAATTCTTGAAAATCAACATTGTTTCCCGCATGAGAACCGCCGTTAATAACATTCATTGAAGGGCAGGGGAGTATATGAGCATTTACACCGCCGAGATATCTGTATAACGGCATATCAAAACATTCGGCAGCAGCTCGAGCAACAGCCATTGAAACTCCTAGAATTGCATTCGCTCCGAGTTTTGCTTTGTTAGGGGTTCCGTCAAGTTCAATCATTGTTTGGTCAATTAAACGCTGTTTTGAAGCATCAATACCTATAATTGCAGGAGCAATAATATCGTTTACATTTGCAATTGCTTTCAAAACACCTTTTCCTCCGTATCGTTTTTTATCTCCGTCTCGTAATTCAACAGCTTCTTTTTTCCCCGTTGAGGCTCCCGAAGGAACAATTGCTCTTGCTTTTACACCGCATTCAAGTGTGATTTCAACTTCAACTGTAGGGTTTCCTCTGGAATCCAAAACTTCTGCGGCTTTGATTTTTTCAATTTTCATTGTATTAAAATTTTAATAAACGTTTATTAGTAAATTGTATTTTACTCAAAATTACTAAAATTTATTTGTAAAGGAAATTAAAATTAATAATTACATTTTTTTTGTTGTAATTGTATTTTAAAATTGTTATTTTTATAAGTTATTTTAAAGAAAATGAAATGAAAGTTTTTAAAAACATAATTTTACATTTTATATTATTGTTTTTTTATTTTTTATCGGATGCTCAAAACTCAAAAGTAGATAGTTTACTCAGGCTTGTGAATAAAACTGAAAGCAGTATAGAACGGTCAGACATTTTTATTAAAATTTCTTTAAATCTTGCATCGAAGGGTTTAGTTGACTCTGCACTTTTTTATAGTGAAAAAGCCTTAAAGATTGCAAAAAAAAATAATTGTAAATATAGTCTTGTAAAAATAAACTATTCTTTCGGAATAAATTACTATTATAAATCATACCTGAGTTTAGCAGAGAAGTATTTTGAAAAATCTCTGTTTATTGCAAAAAGCGTTAATGATTCAGCCTATTTAATAAAAGCATATAACGGTATAGGTGTTGTTAATGACAGTAAAGCTAATTATTCAAAAGCATTGGATAGTTATTTTGCCGCATTGGAAATAATTGAGAAAATTGAAAACAAAGAAGATGCAGGCTTTATATATAATAATATAGGTTTAATTTACCTTACGAATAATGATTTTAAGAATGCCCGGAAATATTTAAACCAATCTTTTAAAATAGCTGAAGAATTAGAAGATGAAACCGGTATTGCTACATATTTTATTAATTACGGGATTTTACTTTTCAAACAGAATAGATATGAAGATGCTTTGCATTATTATAAGAAAGCATTAGAAATAAATATTAAATTAAAAAATTTAATAGGCATAGCTACATGTTACGAAAATATTGCAGATGCATACAGAGAACAAAAAAAATACAATAAAGCTAAAAGGTATTACGAGTCTGCAATAGAAGAGAATAATGTCGTAGGAAATAAAGAAGGTATTGCGTCTATATATTTGGGAATGGGCGAAATGTATTATAAAATGAATGAGTTAACTACGGCAGAAACATATTTTACAGAAGCTGTATTAATTGCAGAACAAATAGGAGCAAAAAAAATAAAATCAGATGCATTTTTAAAACTGTATAGCTTATTTAAAGAAAACGAGAACTATAAAAATGCCTTAAAATATTATGAGAAAGCAAAAATATTGAATGATTCTATTTTTAAGAAAGAAAAAAATAAAAGAATTGAAGAACTGATAATTTCTTATGAATATGAAAAAAAAGAAAAAGAAAACAAGTTATTAAAGGAAAATCAGATTATCGCAAAAAAGAATATTGAAGTACAACAAAGCATTAAAAAATACCTTGTATTCGGAGTCTTGTTTCTTGTGATACTTTCAGCTTTTCTAGTTTTTCTTAGTTTAAGAATTAAAAAAAAGAATATAAAACTTATAGAAAGTATTGACGAAATTAAGAAACAAAAAAAGGAAAAGTCTGAAATTAAACACAAACTTCAGGTAAACGAAGCCCATCTGGAATCATTTATGAATAATGCTACCGATTTTGTAATATACAGAATTAAAGTTGCTTACAATAAAGATAGTGTCGGCGAACCTGTGTTTTTCAGCCCTTCAATAAAAGAAATATTAGGTATTGACAACCCCGAAGATTACGGTAAATGGTTTGAAAATGTACATGAAGATGATTACGACAGAATTACTGCAGCTAATATTCGTTCAGGAAAAACAGGCGAAATGTTTAATGAAATATTTCGTTATTATAATAAATTAAAAAAACAATGGATATGGTTGCATGTTATTTCAAATCAAGTTATAGACGATAAGACCAGAAAACGTTTCTTTAACGGGATAATAATTGATATTACAAAACAAAAAACATTAGAAAAAGCTCTTGCAGAAAGTGAGGAGAGGTACAAAGATATAATTGATAATTTATCAGAAGGTGTATGTTTGAACGATCCCGAGGAAAATTTTGTTTTTGCCAATAAAACAGCACATAAAATTTTCGGTGTAGATAATAATTCATTAATCGGCAGGAATTTAAAAGATTTTTTAGATAATAACCAAATTGAACTTATTTCGGAAGAAACAAAAAACAGAGCAAAAGGTAAAAGCGGAAATTATGAATTAACTATAATAAGAGAGAATGACAAAAAAAACAGGCTGATTAATGTAAAAGCCATCCCAAAAATAAAGAACGGAACACATTACGGAACTGTTGCAATTGTAAGAGACGTAACCGAAGAAAAAATTGCGGCAGAAAAACTTATTGCAAGTGAATCCAATTATAGAATGTTATTCGAAAACAACCCTGTTTCTTTATGGGAAGAAGATTATTCGAAAATTAAAAAGTTGCTGGATGATAAAAAAGCAGAAGGAATTTCAGATTTTAAAGAATATATTAACTCTAACCCTGATTTTGTAGAACTGTGCGATTCAAACTATATTGTAAATAATGTAAACCAAGAAACTTTAAAACTTCTGAAAGTTGACTCAAAAACAGAAATTATTAATAACCCGCTTAGATTTTTTACCGAACAAACACTAGAACTATTTAAAAAAATATTAATAGCTTTTGCCGATGATAAAAAAACATTTTATGACGAATTAGTCTTGAAAGATAAAAACGGTAACAGTATAGATATTTACCTGAAGTTATTTGTATTTGATAATTATAAAAAAGTTATAGTGTCGATGGTTGACATAACAGGCAGAAAACGAATTGAGAAACAATTGGTTGCTACTATGGAAGCAGCCGAAGAAGCAAATCAATTGAAAAGTCAATTCTTAGCAAATATGTCACATGAAATAAGAACCCCGATGAATGCAATACTGGGATTTTCTGATATTCTTAATAATCAATTAACTGATAAAAGGCATCGATCATTTGTTGATAAAATTCTGATAAGCGGAAATAACTTGCTAAATCTGATAAATGATATTTTAGACTTATCTAAAATAGAAGCAAATGAACTTAGAATTTATAAAACTCCTGCTGATATATGTCTTATATTGGATGAAACTTCTGAAATTTTTTCACAACAAATAAATGATAAAAAATTAAAATATAATATAACAAAAATAAAAGATATTCCCGATTCATTAATAATTGATGAGCTAAGAATAAAACAAGTACTGATTAATTTAATAGGAAATGCCGTTAAATTTACTGATGAAGGAGTAATTTCGGTAAATTTAAGTGTTGATAATAAAAGAAAATCAAAATTAGATTTGCATATTACCGTAAAAGATACAGGTATCGGTATTCCCGAAGATCAAATAAATTCAATATTTGATGTATTCAGGCAAGTCGACGGACAAAGCACACGAAAATTCGGAGGAACCGGCTTAGGCTTGTCAATTACTAAAAATCTTGTTGAGATGATGGGAGGTAAAATCTTCGTAAAAAGCAACAATAAAGGTTCAGAATTCAGAGTTTGTTTAAAAGATGTAGAAATATATGCAGGTAATGATGTTAATACGAATCAAGCCGAACAAATTGTTACGCAAAAAGAAAATATTAAGCTGCTTTATGCCGATGATTTAGAAATTAACAGAGAAGTTTTTAAAATGTTAATTGAAAATGATAATATTGAACTTATTGAAGCAAATAACGGAAAAGAAGTGTTGGAACTTTTGGAAACATTAACACCCGATATTATTTTACTCGATATACAAATGCCTGTTTTAGACGGATATGAAGCAACAAAGATAATTCGTGCCGAAAGTAAATTCAATAAAATTCCGATAATAGCATTAACTGCAAATGCTGAAGATGCGGACGATGAAAAGATAAATATTATTTTTGACGATTATATAACAAAACCTATTACGAGAGATAAATTACAAGAAAAGATATTAAAATACATAAAAACGAAATAAGAAAACATGAAAAAAAAACACTTTATTCTCACAATTTCAATATTAATATTGGGGCTGTTATATGCTGATGCACAGGTTACTCAAATCTTCAAAGATGATTTTAACGATAATAAAAACAAATGGCTTCAAAATGAATTATTTAAAATAAAGAACGGAAACTTTTATATTTCTTGCGAGTCAAAATATATTTTCAGAATGGCTTTTCAAGAACTGGCATTTAACAGCAAAAAAGATTATTACATAGAAACAAGAATTAAGCAAACAGAAGGTTCCTTAAAAGAAGGTTACGGCATAGTTTGGGGAACAGCTTCATGGAAAAACAGTTTGATTTTTGATATAGCATCAGAAGGCTGGTTCAGAATATACGGATATAAAAACGGAAAGCTTTTCTACATAAAAAAAGCAACCTGGAAAAAAGACATAATTAAAGCCAAATATTCATATAATAAGTTGGCAATTAAAAAAACAGGCAATTATATGTATTTCTACATTAACGGAACAAAAGTCTTTTCAACATCTTCTTATGATTTTTCAGGATATAATACAGGTTTAATTGTCGGGCAAGAATGTACTGCAGCATCAGATTATTTCTTAGTTAAAGCCGAAAAAAAATCAATAAACCTTGTAAGCAGTAATATTTCAAAATATTCAAAGGAAAACATGGGCTTAAATATTAATTCCCCGTATTCTGAAATTGCACCGGTTATTTCTCCTGACGGCAAAACACTATATATTGCAAGAGCAAACCATCCTTTAAATGAAAAACCGATAAGCAAATATGATATTTGGTATTCAACAAAAAACTCAAACGGAACTTGGTCAAAACTAAAAAAAGCTCCGAAACCTTTAAATAATTCCGGAGATAATGTTGTAATTTCAGTTACTCCTGATAATAACACTCTGTTTTTGGAAACATTGTATAACTCTGACGGAAGTTTTAAAAGCGATCAAGGAATATCAGTTTCATACCGAACAGTTAACGGATGGAGCATACCAAAAAAAATAAACATTAAAAATTATTACAACAATAATATTTACGAAAGTTTTGCATTTACCGGAAATCAAAGCGTGCTTGTAATGTCAATAGAAAGGAATGACAGTTACGGTGAAAAAGATATGTATGTAAGTTTTCTCCAAAACGACGGATCATACAGCGAACCAAAAAACATGGGACCTGTATTAAACAGTTATCTCGGAGAAGGAACACCATATATCGCACCCGATAATAAAACAATGTATTTCTATTCATTTACTGAAGCAGGTTACGGAGATGCTGACATTTTTGTGTCTAAACGATTAGATAACTCTTGGACAAAATGGAGTACTCCGAAAAATCTCGGTAAAAAAATTAATTCTGACCAATGGGATGTTTATTATACAGTTGCTGCCGAAGGAGACTACGCATATCTTGTTTCATCTAAAACATCTTTCGGAAATGAAGATATTTTTAAAATTAAACTGAGAGATGAAGAAAAACCCGAGCCGGTAGTTATTGTTTACGGAAAAGTTTTGGATAATAAAACAAAAAAGCCAATTTCGGCACCTATTGTTTATGAAAATGATAAAACCGGCAAAATTGAAGGACAAGCAAGATCAAATCCTAAAACCGGAGAATATAAAATTGTATTACCTTACGGAGTAAAATATAATATAAGAGCAAATAAAGACGGTTATTTTGCTATGAATGAAGCAATTGACTTAAGAGCAGTAAAAGATTATAAAGAAGTGAAAAAAAACCTGTTTATGTCTCCGCTTGAAAAGGAAGAAGCAATACTTTTAAAAGATGTAAACTTTTATACCACAAAAGCAACACTTCTTCCTGCATCATACCCTGAATTAAACCGACTTGTTAAATTAATGAAAAAGAATACTGCGTTGGTAATTGAAATTCAGGGGCATACAGAAGCAACACCGGGTTACGAAAAGCAATTAATGTATTTGTCAGAAAAGAGAGCAGAAGCCGTTAAGCAATATTTAATATTAAAAGGAATAAGCTCATCCAGAATAAAAAAGAAAGCATTCGGAGGAACAAAACCCATTGCAGATAATAACTCAGAAGGAGGACGTAAAAAAAACAGAAGAGTTGAGTTTAAAATATTACAAAAATAAAATCAATAAAATTTCTCAGTTTTAAAACGATATATTTCTAAATTATCAATGCCGTTTTGAATAATACCGGCTTTTCGTTTAATAATTCTGATTTGTTCATCAACAGTTTCAACACCTTCTATTTTTGGAAGTAAAACACCTCTTCTGTTATAATTATCAGAGATTATTGCTCCGTAAACTTTCGGATTTAACATAGAAATGTCTTTAATAAGTTCAGGAGGAGATAAAACTTCAACAGAAATTATTATTTTTCCCAGTTCTTTTTTTGTCAGTTTACCAAATCTACTGTCAAAAAAAGCAGCAGAAACAGCATTATTTATAATTTCAATATATAAATTTTTATAAACGGGTTTTATTGTTCCGATGCAACCTCTCAGCTCTCCGGTATCTGTTTTAAGAGTAACAAAACAAGAACTCTGTCTATTTAATAACGCCGGAACTGTTTGACTTTTAATGATATTTGTGCTGTTGTTTGATATATACTCATTGATTGCCTCAAAGGCAGTTTTTGTATATATGGTTTTGGAAATAAACATCAGTTTTTTATTAAGTTTTGTATTTTATCAAAAAATATATTTGTTATTCAGAAAATATATTATATTTGTCAATGAAAAAGCAAGAATAAAATCTAAATATATGATAAATTTAAAGTTTTTGAATTAATATTTGTCTAAAAATTTTGTATTTTAAAAAAATAGGATTTATTTTGCATAGTATAATAATTTTAAGATAGTTTTCGTTTAAACCAAGAAACCCTTTCTTTATTATATATAATAAACTTAAAAATAGTTTTATGAAAAAGACTTTACTGGCACTTGTATTTGTTTTTACTTTATTAGTATTACCCATATTTATAAAAAATGCATCGGCACAACCGCCGCCGCCGCCGCCGCAAGATATTCCTATTGACGGAGGATTGTTTTTATTAATTGCAGCAGGTGCAACATACGGTGCAAGGAAATTATATAAACAACAAAAAGAAATTGATGATTAATATAAGTCAGAATATTATTATATTAAAAGGCTCGCAATATTGCGAGCCTTTTTTTAGGTTTTAAAAATAATATTTCTTATATTTGGTAATAATTTATAAACCTAAAATTAATTTAAATGGATTTATCACTTTGGTGGGACAACCTGTCCGCACTTCAAAAAGTACATTGGGGAATTGCATTACCTTCCACAGTAATATTTGTAATTCAACTTATAATGACATTAACCGGTGGTGACGGACATGACGGAGACTTAGATCATGACGGTGATCATGGCGACGGTATGAATATATTTTCCGTAAAAAGCGTATTGGCTTTTTTAATGTTTTACGGTTGGAGCGGTTTAGCCGCAATTGAAAAAGGGAATTTGGCTTGGTGGGGAGTAAGCGGAATTTCACTTGTTGTCGGTCTTGTTATGATGCTTTTTACGGCATGGCTGTTTTTTATGCTTCTTAAACTTCAAGAAAGCGGAACCATGAAAATTGAAAATGCAATAGGCAAAGAAGGAGAAGTGTATTTAACAATTCCGGCAAAGAAAAACGGAAACGGAAAAATACAGATTATTATTCAAGGCGGATACAAAACATTAGATGCAATTACAGAAGATATTGAAGATATTGAAATCGGAACATTCATTGAAGTTGTTGACATCGTAAATGATACCCTAATTGTTAAGCGAAAGAGGTAAGTTAAAACTAAATCAGTAAATCATTTTTTCACATAAATAAAAATTAATATGGATTTCTTAGTAATTATTACAGTTTTAGCAGTATTAATGCTGTTAGGGTTTTTTGCATTTCTTGTAAAAAGATATAAACGTTGTCCTTCAGACAGAATACTTGTCGTTTACGGAAAAGTCGGCGGCGGCGGAAGAACAGCAAAATGTGTTCACGGCGGTGCTTCATTTGTTATTCCGATAATTCAGGATTATGAATTTTTAGACTTAACACCTATACCGATTGAAATTGGCTTAGAAAACGCATTAAGTAAACAAAATATTCGTGTAAACGTTCCTTCAAGATTTATGGTAGGTGTTTCGACAGAACCCGGAGTAATGCAAAATGCAGCCGAAAGACTTTTGGGATTAACACAAGCAGAAATCAGACATCTCGCTGCCGATATTATTTTCGGACAATTGAGAGTTGTTATTGCCACTATGGATATTGAAGAAATTAATTCAGACAGAGAAAAATTCTTAACAAATGTATCTTCAAGTGTTGAGCATGAATTAAGAAAAATCGGATTAAAATTAATTAATGTAAATGTTACTGATATTACTGATGATGCCGGGTACATAGAAGCTTTGGGGAAAGAAGCAACTTCAGGAGCTGTGAATGATGCTAAAAAGCAAGTTGCAGAAAAAAACAGAGACGGAGAAATCGGACAAGCAAATGCTCAAAGGGATCAAAGAATTAAAGTTGCGGAAGCAAATTCAGATGCACAAATCGGAGAGGCAAATGCAGAACAAAACAGACGTACGAACATTGCATTTGCTAATGCGAAAGCAATTGAAGGTGAGAACCTTGCAAAAGTATCTATTGCAGATACAAATGCCGAAAGAATGAAAAGAGAAGCTGAAGCCGAAAAAATTTCTGTTACTGCCGAAAAAGTTAATGAAGCACAAGCAAGGCAAGCAGCTTATGACGCAGAAAAACAAGCTGAACTTAAACGTGCCGAAAGAGAAGCTGCAACCCAACATGCAAACATCATTGTTCCTGCTCAAATAGAAAAGCAAAAAGTAGAAATTGAAGCTGAAGCCGAAGCCGAAAGACAAAGAAGAATTGCAAAAGGAGAGGCTGATGCTATTTTCCTCGAAATGCAAGCAGAAGCAAGAGGTAACTTTGAAATATTAAGCAAACAAGCTGAGGGTTACAAATTAATGGTAGAATCAACAGGCGAAAATGCAAGAGATGCAGTATTGTTGATGATTGCTGAAAAACTTCCCCAAATTGTTGAAACTCAGGTTGAAGCAATCAAAAATATTAAAATTGATAAAGTTACGGTTTGGGAAAACGGAAACGGTGACGGAAACGGAACTTCAACAGCTAACTTTATGAAAGGAATGATGGGGGCTGTTCCGCCTTTGGAAGATTTATTTAATCTTGCAGGTATGAACTTACCAAATTATTTAAAAGGAAAATCAACTGATGAGGTTCAAGATGCCGAAGTTGTAAAACCTAAAAATAAGAAAGCTTAAAAATAAAGTAAATATTAATATTTTGAAACTTGGAATTTGAAGTAAAATTTAAATTTCAAGTTTCTCGTTTAAAGTTTTTCGGAATATGAAATCTTACAGAAAAGAACTTTGGTTTAATACAACAAGTCGTCGCCAATTAATTAATATTACAAGAGAAGTTCAAAGTGAAATCAATGAAAGCGGTATTAATGAGGGATTTGTACTTGTTAATGCAATGCATATAACTGCAAGCGTTTTTATAAATGATGATGAATCCGGTTTACATCAAGATTATGAAAATTGGTTAGAGAAACTTGCTCCGGAAAAACCTTATTCGCAATATAATCATAATACTTATGAAGATAATGCCGATGCACACCTAAAAAGGACGATTATGGGACGAGAAGTTGTTGTTGCAATAACAAACGGTAAACTTGATTTCGGACCTTGGGAGCAAATCTTTTACGGAGAATTTGACGGTAAAAGACGAAAACGAGTTTTGGTAAAAATAATCGGAGAATAATTATTCGTTACGGTAACTTTATTTTGTTAATAAGAGGATTTGCATAAATACCGTAAAATATATTTTCTAATAAATCATTTTCACCTTTTATTGAATTAATGATTTTTTTACATTGAAATCTTAGTTTTGTTTCATCTTCTTTAAGATATTTTTTCTCACGTAAAGATTTTTTTGAATTTGTTAAGATGTCAAATGCAATATAATTGTTTTTGGTCAGTTTAAAATTGTCGTATATTTCTTTATCAATAAGCTCAGACAATTTTTGAATGTTTATGTTTCTGTTAGTATCTTTATTAAACTTCTGAATTTCTGAATTGACACATTCCCCGAAAGATATACAAACTCTGCCTTTAATATTATATAAACCTCGCCCCATATCCTCTAAATCGTCTTCTAAAGTTTTATGATATTTTTTACCTTGTAATTTTGAATATGTCGATGCAATTTTTGATTCAATTGTGGGTTCATATTCATAAGAAATACTAACGGGAACTATATTTAATTCTGAAAAATCCTTTATAAAATTATTTGTTCCGCTGAAGTTTAGCATTTTTAACAGAGCTAAATCCGTTAAGTCATTTCCGTCTTTTGTTCGTCCTTCTTTTTGTGCAATCCAAACGGATGTGTTTCTGTTTGCTATTGTATTCCTGATGTATGCAGACAGCTTCATTGATGCTCGCAACATTTCTTTTCCTTGCAAATCCCTTTTTACAACGAATGATTTATTTAAACGTGCTAAGTCTTCTATCCATTTGTATATTAAGAGGTTATTGCCTATTGCGATTTCGGAAGTTGCTAAGCCGTTTTTCAGCAGACTTTCATTAATTAAAGCTGAGTCCAGAATAATATCTCTGTGATTTGATATAAAAAGGTATGCTTTGTTTTTATCAAGTTTTTCAATTCCGGTAACCGATAATTCGGAAATTGATAAATTTACCAGACTTTCAACATAATATGAAATATATTTCGATTGAAAATCATAAACCGAATTAACTTCGTTAAGTTCATTGCTGAGGTTTGCAATTCGTTCGTCTGTAAAAATTTTCTTTAAAATATAAATAAATCCTTTATCCTTAACAAGATTTCTGAGTTTTTGATTAACCTCTTCATCTCTGAATGAACGGATATCATCAAAATTATATTTATCCATAGCTTATTTGTAAATGTGTTTTAATGCTTATTCTCTTTTTTTAACATTTTTAAAAATAAATCCATTCCTCTTCTTTTTTCAACATCTAAATGATAGCTTATACTTTTTTCTAAATAACTTTTTATATCAATATCAGAGTTTTGGTTTTTTAGTTTATAATTTGCAACTACTTGATTGATATTTAATAATCCGAATTTTAATGCTTCATTAAATTTAGTTACAAAAGTATCTTCTAATTTTTTATTTGTTACCCATGCTGCAAAAACAAAAGGCAGTTTTGCAAAGTTCAGCCATTCTTCCGACAAATCATAAACATATTTAAAGTTTTTTGCATATTTAAATGCTCTGTCGCCTATTATTAAACCGGCAGTATTATTTTTTATTTCTTCCTCAAAACCTTTTTTTGCATCAATATAATTAATGTTTATTTTCCAGTGGTTTTTTGCAAGTATTTTCAATAAATTTACGGAAGTTCTTGAATGATAATCTAAAAATATATTTTTGATTTCAGCAACAGGAACATTGCTTAATAAAAGTACGGTTTTTACTTTTCCTACGGCACCTATGCAATAATTTGAGATAACATAAGGGTTACTTAATTTATGAATTTCGGCAATTGGAATTAAGCCTATATCAACTTCATTATTAATTAATTTATTTGCACAAACGGAAGGTATATCTCTCTGTATGTCAATTTGTTCTGAAATGTTGCCGTAATTTCTTAAACCATACAAAAAAGGCAGTGTATTAAGATATGAAACAGCAGATATTTTAATTTTCTTCTTCAAAAATATTATATTTCTGCATTAAACATTTTGTCGATTTCGATATCTTCAATTTTTTTTATTTCAAGCATTGAAACTGTTCCCGCTATTACGGAAATTACGGCAATAAATGCCGACAAAGCTGTTCCCAGCCAAGGGATAAACAATACAAATGCAAATAAAGAACCGTTTACGATTGCAACCCATTTATATTTTCTGATATGTTTTACGCTGTCTTTTAATTTGCGTTTATGTCTTTCGTTTGTATAGTCCATATACGAAAAACCGTAAAAATATGAAGAAACAAAAAACATAAAAATAACTCCGAGCCAACTTATAAAAGATAAAATTATTCCTGCGATAAAAATAAGAATCATTATTCCGGTTTCTAATAAAACGTTTCTGATTGCAATACCTATGCCCCTGAAAACATCAATTATAAATTGTTTAAGTTCAAAAGGATAATCAATGCCACCTTCACTTAAAACATATTCTGTTTTTTCGGAAATTATTGAAAATAAAGGAGAAAGAATAATTATTATTACAAAACCGCCGAAATAGACAAATGTTATGAAAAATAATGAGTATATAATAATTTCAATAAGACCGGATGATAACCATTTTAATGCACCTGCACCCCAAAAATTACCTTCGCCTATATTTATCCAATTTACGAAAGCATCACTTGCCCAATCGGCTGCATCTTTGACAAAACTTATTCCGAGCCAAAAAAATAGAACGTTCAGCAGCAAAGGAAAAATCATATATTTTATAAAACCTTTTGAGAATAAAAGTTCTATTGCTTTGAAATAGCCTTTAAATCCAATTGCAACTTGTTTTCTGAATATCATAAAATTAATTTTTATCAATTTTAAAATTAACGGGATTTTTTACTTTTTGTTTTAATAATGCAATATCTAAAACCTCTGCAATATTTTCTACAAAATGAAACTTTAAGCCTTTAATGTAAATTTCGTTTATTTCTTCAATATCTTTTTTATTGTCTGCTGATAATATAATCTCCTTAATATCAGCACGTTTTGCTGCAAGTATTTTTTCTTTAATTCCTCCCACGGGTAATACTTTTCCTCTTAAAGTTATTTCGCCGGTCATTGCTAATTTGTTTTTTATTTTACGTTGCGTAAAAGTAGAAGCAATAGAAGTTACCATTGTTACACCGGCAGAAGGACCGTCTTTCGGGGTTGCTCCTTCGGGAACATGAACATGAACATTGTATTCCTTAAAAATATCACAGTTAATATTTAAATTATCGGCATGTGCTTTAATATATTCATGAGCAATAATTGCGGATTCTTTCATAACTTGACCGAGGTTTCCGGTTAAATTAAGTTTGCCGTTCCCTTTGCTTGCACTTGATTCTATATACAAAATTTTTCCTCCTACGGATGTCCATGCTAAACCGGTTACAACACCTGCATATTCATTTCCCTCATATTTATTTTTTGTAAATTTAGCAACTCCGAGATATTTGCGTATATCTTCCGGTTTCAAATTTTTATTATAATATTCTTCGGTTGCAATTTTTTTCGCAACTTTTCTTATTACGCCGGCAATTTTCTTTTCAAGGTTTCTTACTCCGGATTCTCTGGTGTAATTTGTAATTATTTCTTCAATTGCTTGTTTCGTTAATTTAACTTGTGATAATTTTACACCGTGTTCTTTTAACTGACGAGGAATAAGATGCCTTTTTGCAATTTCGATTTTTTCCTCAATAATATAACCCGAAACATCAATTAGTTCCATTCGGTCACGTAATGCAGGTTTTATTGATGAAAGCGAATTTGCGGTTGCAATAAAAAGAACTTTTGATAAATCGTATTCAAGTTCTAAATAGTTATCATAGAATGTGTTATTTTGCTCAGGATCAAGAACTTCTAATAGTGCAGAAGACGGGTCGCCTCTGTGGTCGTTACCTATTTTATCAATTTCGTCAAGTATAAAAACCGGATTTGAAGATTTCAATTTTTTTAAGTTTTGAATTATTCTGCCCGGCATTGCTCCGATGTATGTTTTTCTGTGTCCTCTTATTTCTGCTTCGTCATGCAAGCCTCCGAGTGACATTCTGGCATATTTTCTGTCTAATGCTCTTGCTACCGATTTTCCGAGAGATGTTTTTCCTACTCCGGGAGGTCCGTATAAGCATAAAATGGGAGCTTTTAAATCTCCTTTTAATTTTAATACGGCAAGATGTTCTAATATTCTGTCTTTAACTTGGTCTAAACCGAAATGATCTTCGTTTAAAATTTTCTCTGCTCTTTTTAAATCGAAGTTATCTTTTGTAAATTCATTCCAAGGCAGCTCTACAAGTGTTTGAGCATAAGCAATTTGGTAGGAATAGTCGGGTGACATGGGATTTATTTGCTTCAACCGGCTTATTTGTTTCTTAAATGCTTTTGCAACTTCTTCGTTCCATTTTTTCTTCTTTGCTTTTTTTTCTAATTCTTCAATTTCTACTTTCGGAGATTCGTGCCCTAATTCTTCTTGAATTGCTTTCATTTGCTGATGCAGAAAATACTCTTTTTGTTGTTGAGTCATTTCTGTTTTAGCTTTATTTTGGATATTATCTTTTAATTCAAGTTTTTGAACTTCTTTTACCAGAAATTTTATGAGCTCCCCTGCACGTTCCGACATACTGTTTTCTTCAAGAAGAGTTTGCTTATTTTTTGTATTTATATCGCTGTTTGAAGAAACGAAATTTATTAAGAACTCAGGATTATCAATATTTTTAACTGCAAAGGTTGCTTCTTTCGGAATATTAACGGATAAATGAATTATTTTTACTGATAACTCTTTTATTGAAAAAAGTTTTGCATCGTATTCTTTCTTTTCACTTTTATCAGGTTCAATATTTTCAAGAACTTCATAAGCTACTGTCAGATTCGGTTTGGTTTTAATACGTTTCTTTATTTTAAAACGTTTAATTCCGTGTAAAACAGCGGTTTGTTCTCCGTCAGGCATTTCAAATAGTTTTACGACACGAGCTAATGTTCCTGTTTCAAATATATCATCAAAATCAGGGTCTTCAATTTTCTCGTCTTTTTGGCTGATTATCCCTATTAACTGTTCTTTTTTGAATGCAGTTTTTACAAGTTTTAATGATTTTTTTCTTCCGACTGCAATCGGTATAATTATTTTAGGAAATAATACCGAGTTTCTTAAAGTCATTAAGGGCAATTCTTCAGGTAAATCAGAATCGTTTATTAAGATATTATCAGGATCTGAAATTATAGGAAAAATATCAGAATTATTATCTTTTTTATCACTGCCGAAAATTAAGTCTTCAAACATATATTCTTTCTTTGTGTTTTTATGTATTAATGTCAAGTGTTATGCCAAAAGGGAACCGGGAAAATGTGTCATAAAGTTTATATTTCGGCAATAACAGATTGTGTTCCTTTTACTTTATCTCCAATTTTTACTTTAATATCAGCATCAAGCGGAATAAAAATATCAAGCCGAGAACCAAATTTGATAAATCCGCATTCCTGTGCTTGTTTTACTTTATCGTCTTTTTTTGCATAATATACAATTCTTCTTGCTACTGTTCCTGCTATTTGGCGAAATAATATTTCTTTTTTTTCTTCATTTTCAACAACAATTGTTGTTCTTTCGTTTTCTTCTGATGATTTAGGGTTTATTGCAAGCAAATATTTTCCTTTATGGTACTTTGCATATTTAATAATTCCTGCAACGGGATAAAAGTTAATATGAACATTCCACAAAGACATAAAAACGGAAACTTTAATTCTTTCATCTTTAAAATATTCTGTTTCTTTTGTTTTTTCAATTACTACAACTTTTCCGTCAGCCGGAGAAAGAATATTTTTTGTTGAAAGTTTGATAATTCTTTTCGGTTTTCTAAAAAATTGCAGAACAATTGAAAATAACACTGAGGATAAAAAAATTGATATGTAGAAAATTAAATTACAGTCACAGAAAAAAACAAATACGGATAATATTGTTAATATTAAAAAAACAATTATCAGGGTTTTATAACCTTCTTTGTGGATTCTCATTTTTGATAAACTTTAACAGTTCTTTAAAAAAAATATTCTAAAACTTTAAGATACAAAAAAATCATTGGAGCTGCAAAAAAAGTGCTGTCAAACCTGTCGAGTAATCCACCGTGACCGGGCATAATATTGCCGGAATCTTTTACTCCGACTTTTCTTTTAAGGTGTGATTCTACTAAATCTCCGTATGTTCCGAAAACAACAACAATTATTGCAAATATCAGCCATTCGATAACATTTAAGCCTGAAAAACAAAGAGATATAAGATAAGCTGCAATTAGTGTAACTAAAAAACCGCTTATTGCACCTTCCCAAGTTTTTTTAGGAGAAATTCGTTCAAATAATTTTCGTTTTCCGAAAACAGAACCTAATAAATATGCTCCGGTATCATTTACCCAAATCATAATAAACATTGCAAGGATGTATTCATAAGTATATTGGTCTTTGTTAATTCCTGCAAAAGCAATAAAATTCAATGCCGACAGAGGTAAAACAACATAGATTATTCCGAGAAGAGTGAATGCAATACATTTAAAATGATCTTCTTTTTTACTGTAAAGTTGAAAAATAAAAAGCAACAGTATTAACAAAATTGAAATAAAATAACTTGTAGGCGGAATTAAATTTTTTGCTACAAAGAAGCTTGAAATATAAATAACTAATCCTACAAATACTCCGTATCTTTTTTGATTGTCATAATTTCCTTTTTCCAGTAATTTGTACATTTCAAATTGAGAAAATATCAGAATTATAACAAAAACGCCAAAATAGAAATATTCATTAATGATAATTCCGCTTAGAAGAATTACAAGAAAAATAACTGCAGAAAAAATTCTTTTTATAAGGTTTTTACTCAAAATCAGATATTATAATTTATCGAATAATTCTTTTGCTTTTGTATAATATTCTTGTTCTACCAATAATTCAATTTCTCCGAGAAGAAATGACGAATCTTTTTCATTTACTATTATTGAAGGAATATTTGCAGTTTCAAGTATGCTTTTGTAGTAAAGAGCATTTGCAACATTTGAGAAAGTTTTTAATTCAACCCAGTCAATTTCATGGTTTATAATTTCTTTTGCTTTTTCAAAGTTGCTTTCTTCAACCAGCAATTTAAAGTTTGTTTTTTCTTTTCTTATAATTGCTTTTATAAACTCTTTTGCAAGAATTTCTTCTGATTTTTCAATTACGGAAGAATTTTCGGATTCTTGAACAACTTTAAATCCTTTAATATCTGCCATAATATCTTTTGCTTTCTTTGCATATTCTTTTTTAACAAATATGTTTATTGTTTCTAAATGATACTCAGAGTCTCTTTGCTTTATTATTATTGAATTTATAAGATTTTCACCGAGCAAATCAACATAATGTTTTGTTTGGCGAACTTTTGTGCAAATTTTCACTTTCTCCCAACCGGTCAATTTTTCACCAGTGAGGTAAGGTAGTACTTCCTCTAAATGTTCATTATTGACGTATAATTCATAATTGCCGAGAATATATTTATCGCTTTCTTTTCTTTTAATTGTTGTTTCGATACCTGCATCCTGCAATACTTTTTGAAAAAGCAAGATGGGTTTCATTTCGATGAAAGAATTTATTTTGGTAAGTCCGTTAAATTCATTTATCAAAGCTTTTGCTTTCTTTTCATTTTTTTCTTCAACAAAAAGTTCAATATCGCCAAAAAGAAAAAGGCTGTCTTTTTCATTAACAATTACAGAGTTAATATTGTTTTGCGAAAGAATATCTTTTCTTAATTCAGCTTGATGAATTCTTTTAAATGACTGTATTTTTATCCAATTATCCATTTTCTTTTTTTTATAAATCCTTTATTGTTTTACAATTTTTTCTTTTTTTTCTCTTCCTCCCTTTTCTCTTCTTCTTTTTCTTTTTTTGCGTCTTCTTTTTGTTTTTTTAACCTTTCTATATTTCGTTTTCTTACTTTTTGAATTTCTTCTTCATATTCATCCGCAAATTCTCTTTTTCCGAATATATTCTCTACATCTTCATAATATATAACTTCATTTTCTAAGAGAAGTTCGGCAAGTTCATTCATTTTTTCTTTGTTGTCGCTTAATATTTTTTTTGCTTTTTGGTATTGTTCTTCAATCATTTTTTTAACTTCTTGATCTATTAATTCAGCAGTAATTTCACTATATGGTTTTTGAAATTGATATTCACCTCTGCCTGACGAATCATAAAAGCTGATGTTTCCTATCTTTTCACTCATTCCGAGGAAAGCAGTCATTGAATATGCTTGTTTTGTAACACGTTCTAAATCATTTAATGCACCGCTTGAAATTTTACTGAAAGTTAGTTCTTCGGAGGCTCTGCCTCCTAATGTTGAGCACATTTCGTCAAGAAGTTGTTCTTTTGTGGTAATTTGTCTTTCATGCGGTTGATACCAAGCAGCACCTAATGCTTGACCTCTCGGAACAATTGTAATTTTTACCAAAGGATGTGCATATTCGAGCATCCAACTAACTGTTGCATGACCTGCTTCGTGGTATGCAATTGTTTTTTTCTCTGTCGGAGTAATTATTTTGCTTTTTTTCTCAAGACCGCCTATAATTCTGTCAATCGCATCATGAAAGTCTTGATGTGCTACTTCTTCTTTATTTGTTCTTGCGGCAATTAATGCTGCTTCGTTACAAACATTAGCAATGTCAGCTCCTGAAAACCCGGGAGTTTGTCTGGATAATTTTTCAACATCAACATCTTTTCCGCATTTTATGGGTTTTAAATGAACTTTAAATATATCTTCTCTTTCTGTTAAATCCGGTAAATCAACATGTATTTGTCTGTCGAACCTGCCGGCTCTCATTAATGCCGGGTCTAAAATGTCGGCTCGGTTTGTTGCAGCTATTATTATTACTCCTGTGTTTGTGTCAAAACCGTCCATCTCTGTAAGGAGTTGATTGAGAGTGTTTTCCCTTTCGTCATTTCCTCCCATATTTAAACCTCTGCCTCTTGCTCTTCCTATTGCATCAATTTCGTCAATAAACACAATACATGGTGATTTTTGTTTTGCTTGTGCAAATAAATCTCGTACTCTTGAAGCTCCTACACCTACGAACATTTCAACAAAATCAGAACCTGATAATGAGAAGAACGGAACATTTGCTTCTCCGGCAACTGCTTTTGCCAATAATGTTTTACCGGTTCCGGGAGGTCCTACTAATAATGCACCTTTAGGTATTTTACCACCGAGTTTTGTATATTTATCAGGCTTTTTTAAGAAATCAACAATTTCCTGTACTTCAATTTTAGCTTCTTCGAGACCGGCAACATTTGTAAAGTTTACTTTAATTTTTGTTTTTTCGTTATCAAATAATTTTGCTTTTGATTTTCCTACATTGAAAATTCCGCCGCCTCCGCCGCCCATGCCTCCGCCCATTCTGCGGAAAATAAAAATCCATATAACAACAATAATTAACAGCGGAAATAACCATCCCATAAGTTCACCGAAAATATCAGTTCGTTCCTCATACTCTATCGGAAAATTAAATGAACTGTCTTTATTTTTAAATTTATTTATTCCATTAATAAAAACTTCAACTGAACCAATCATGAAATAATAATCAGGAGATTTTTGAGCCGTAAAAATCCCTTGTCCTCCCGAGGCAGGACGGTCGCTGAATTCGGAATCTCCTATGTATGTTTCATTAATAAAAATTTCAACTTTTTTGTTATTTACTATGTTTATTCTTTCAATTGCTTGAGGTTTCGTAAGCATTTTTGTTTCAAATCTTAATTGACTGATTTTTACGGCAGTTTCTTGATTCGAAGCATATTGTAAAATGAAGAATCCTATTGCAATTGCAATAAATATAAAAACTGTATTTTTATTTCCTTTTCCTTTAAAAAAGTTTCCGTTGTTTTCAGGCAATTTACCTTTTTCAGGTTTTCTTTGTTGTGGCTTGTTGATATTATCTTTATGTTTGTCTGACATCTAATTCTTCTTTAATTTTCTATATTTGAATACTTTACTTCTATTTTATTTATTTCGGCATCTCCCCAAAGTTCTTCCAATTTATATGTTTCTCTGAATTCTTTTCGGAATATATGAACAATAACATCAAAATAATCTATTATTATCCATTCTGCATTTTCTTTACCTTCGGTATGAATAGGTTTTTCTTTTGTGTTTTTTAAAACTGTCTTTTCAACAGAATCTGAAATTGCTTCTACTTGTTTTTGATTTTCTGCATCACAAATAATAAAAAAATCAGTAATGGCATTTTCTGTTCCCGAGAAGTTAATATTGACAATGTTATTTGCCATTTTTTCAATCATCCCTTCTTTAATTGCTTCCAGTAGTTTTTGGGTATTGTTCATATTTACGCTTGAATTTTTACAATAGTCTGCAAATTTAATTAATTTTATGCTATTGAAAATAATATTTTATACATTGTATTAAGCTTTACAATCAAATATAGTACAATTGAATGATAAATTAATGAGAACAGTAAAAAATATTTTAATTGCTCCGGATAAATTTAAATTTACTTTAACGGCAAATGAAGTTATTGACGCTGTATATCAGGGTTTACCAAGTTCGGAAAATAATTTTAATATTGTAAATTGTCCTCTTGCAGACGGAGGAGAGGGTACTTCTGACATTTTGGCTGATTATTTTAATGCTGACAAAATATGCATAAATGTTAATAATTCGTTATTCAAAAAAATTGATGCATATTATTATTTTTCAAGGAAAAACAAAACTGCAATAATAGATTTATCAAGTGCATCAGGACTTCAGTTGTTAGATATAAAAGAGCAAAATCCTATGTTTACAAGTAGTTTCGGAACCGGAGAAATGATTCTTGATGCTTATGAAAAGGGAGCAAAGAAAATAATAGTAGGTTTAGGAGGAAGTTCGGTAAATGATATGGGAATAGGTGCTGCAAATGCAATCGGTTATAGATTTTTGTCGAATAACGGATTTGAACTAAGACCAATCGGTAAAAATTTAATTAAAATATTTCAAATTGATGATTCAGGAGCTAAAATACCTTTTTATGAAATTGAGATTATTTCGTTATATGATGTTAAAAATCAACTATACGGAAAAAACGGTGCAGCATATACTTTTGCAGGACAAAAAGGAGCAAGTAAAGCCGAAATAAAAATTTTAGACAGAGGGTTATCACATTTATCCGATTTAATAAAAAAACAATTTAAAAAAGATTGTGCCATAGAGCAGGGGAGTGGTGCGGCTGGAGGATTCGGAGCAGGAAGTTATGCTTTTTTTAATGCAAAATTAAAACCCGGAAGCAAATCAATTTTTGATTATCTGAAACTTGAAGAAAAAATAAAAAATTGTGATTTATTGATTACCGGGGAAGGAAAATTTGACAAACAAAGTTTACGAGGGAAAGTTACCGGAGAATTGATTAAAACAGCAAATAAATATAAGAAACCGGTTGCGGTTATTTGCGGAATTTCAGAATTAGAAAGTTCTGATTCAGAATATGAGAATATTAAATTTTTTCCTTTGTTTAAAAAAGATGTTGATATTGAAACTGCAAAACAAAAATCTGTTGAATTAATTATTAAAAAAGTTGCGAATATTATTGAAGTGTATAATCTTGTTTGATTTTTAAGTAAGCGTTTTGTTCTTATATTTGGGGAAAATAATATCCGAAACATTAAAAAAACTAATGGAATAATAAACATAAAATTAAACCATGTTCACAAAAAACGATTTAAAACAATTTTCAGAAAAAGGAATAAGCAAAGAAACTGTTGAAAAACAAATTGAAAATTTCAAAAAAGGTTTTCCTTATGTTAATATTGTCAAAGTCGCAACAATTAATGACGGAATTATTAAACTGAAAGATACTGATATTGAAAAATATATAAACCTATATAATAAAATATCAGACGATGAGAAAATCATAAAGTTTGTTCCGGCATCAGGTGCGGCAAGCAGAATGTTTAAACAGCTTTTTGAGTTTATGGAAGATGAAAATTCAAATATTGCAGAAAAAAAATATACACAGGTAAGTACTTTCTTTAAAGAAATTGAAAATTTTGCTTTTTATCAAGATTTAAAAGAAATTTGCGATGAAAATATTGATTCAATTACAAATAATAAAAAAGTTTTATCTTGCTTGTTGAATGAAAAAGGTTTGAATTACGGCAATTTGCCGAAAGGCTTACTGAAATTTCATAAATACGGAAAAGAATCAAGAACACCTGCAGAAGAACATCTTGTTGAAGGTGCAAATTATGCAAATTCCGGCGGCAAAGTTAATGTTCATTTTACGGTTTCGCCCGAGCATCAAGAAAAATTTTATGAGCACATTATTTCTGTAATGAATAAATATGAAGAAAAATATAAAGTTAAATTTCAGATAAATTTCTCCGTTCAAAAAAACTCAACAGATACAATTGCCGTTACACTTGAAAATGAACCTTTCAGAACAGAAGATAACTCAATTTTGTTTCGCCCGGGCGGACATGGTGCATTAATCGAGAATTTAAACGATATTGATGCAGATATTATATTTGTTAAAAACATAGATAATGTTGTTCACGATAAGCTTAAAGGAGATACATTTATTTATAAAAAAGCACTTACCGGACTATTAGTTAATATCAGGAATCAAGTTTTTGAACACATAGAAGTTCTTAATAATCAGGCAGATGATAATCTTATTGAAGAAATTGCAAGTTTCTTGGAAAGAAAACTGTTTATAAAACTTGATAACAAATTTAAAGACAGAACAAAAGAAGAGAAAACAACTTATCTTTTAAAGAAACTTAACAGACCTATAAGAGTTTGCGGAATGGTAAAAAATGAAGGAGAACCCGGCGGAGGTCCGTTTTTTGTTAAAAAAGACAGCGGTTCGGTTTCTTTACAAATAGTTGAAGGTGCTCAAATTGACATGGATAATCCCGAGAAAGCCAAAATTGCTAAAAACGCAACACATTTTAACCCCGTCGATTTAATTTTAAGTGTAAAAGATTATAAAGGAAACCTATTTGATTTGAAAGAATATGTTGATTTTGCAACAGGATTTATCTCAGAAAAATCAAAAGACGGAAAAAAACTTAAAGCACAAGAATTACCCGGACTTTGGAACGGTGCAATGGCAAATTGGTTAACGGTATTTGTTGAAGTTCCTGTTTCAACTTTTAATCCCGTAAAAGTAGTTAATGATTTACTTAGAACTGCACATCAAGAATAAATAATGATTATGTGTTGTATTCCGAATATTTTTTAGAATTAACATAGAAATTATTTGAAAATTCTTAATTTTGAGTTTCGTAAAAATAAAAAAATGAAAAATACCGACTCAAAAAGCCATTTAAGAGGCGAATCAATATATTTAGATGATATACCGGAACTTCAAGGAACATTATACGGTTTAGTATTTGACTCTCCCGTTGCTCATGCCGAAAACCTGAGAATAGATTATTCAAAAGCTGAAAACTTAGACGGCGTTGTAAAAATATTTACTTATAAAGATATTCCGGGTAAAAATCAAATAGGGGCAATTATTCAGGACGAACCTCTTTTTGCAGAAAACGAAGTCCATTTTACAGGACAACCGATTGCATTTATAGTTGCTGAAAGTGAGCGTATTGCAAGAGATGCAAAAAAACTTATTGAATTTGATGCAGATGAACTCCCGGTAATAACCGACCCCAAAATTGCAAAAGAAAACGAAAGCTTTATAATCCCGCCTCGAACCTTTAAACTCGGAAACCTTCAAAAAGGAAAAGAAAAATCAAAATATATTATAAAAGGAACTTCCGAAACCGGAGGGCAAGAACATCTTTATCTCGAAACGCAGGGTGCTTATGCAGTTCCCAAAGAAAACGGAAGTATCACGCTGTACTCTTCAACACAAGGAGCAACTTCTGTTCAAAAAATAACTTCCGAAATTCTAAATGTTTCAATGAATAAAATTGAGGTAGATGTTAACCGACTCGGCGGCGGTTTCGGCGGCAAAGAAGATCAAGCAACACCCTGGGCGGCAATGGCATCACTTGCGGCATATATTTTACATAAACCCGTAAAAATAAGCTTGGCAAGACATGATGATATGAGAATGACCGGAAAACGACATCCTTATACTGCTGATTATGCAATAGGTTTATCGGAAGATTTAAAAATACAATTTTACGAAGTTGAATTTATACAAGACGGAGGAGCATCAGCTGATTTATCTCCGGCAATTATGGAACGAACATTATTTCATGCTGCGGGAAGTTATTTTATTCCGAATACGGAAATAACAGTTTTCAGTTGCAGAACAAATACACTTCCCAACACGGCATTCAGAGGGTTCGGTGCTCCGCAGGCATTTTTTGCAATAGAATCGGCTGTGCAACAAGCTGCCGATGAAATAGGTGTGCCTGCACATAAAATTCAGCGTGCAAATTTGATTAAAGAAAATGATGAGTTTCCTTTCGGACAAATTGCAACACAAGCAGAAGCAATAAATTCTTGGAAAGCCGCCGATAAAATTTTTAATATTGACCGGCAAATAAAAGAAGTTAAGAAATTTAACTCGGAAAATACAAAGTTCAAAAAAGGAATCTCAATTACACCGCTTTGTTTCGGTATTTCATTTACGAATACTATGATGAATCATGCAAGAGCATTGGTACATATTTATCAAGACGGAAGTATTGGTATAAGTACGGGGGCAATTGAAATGGGGCAGGGGGTAAATACTAAAATGATACAAGTTGCTTCTCATATACTCGGTGTTTCAGTTAACAAAATTAAAATTGAAACAACAAACACGACAAGAGTTGCAAATACATCACCGACAGCAGCAAGTTCGGGTGCCGATCTTAACGGCAAGGCTGTGGAAGTTGCTTGTAATGAATTGCTTGTGAGATTAAAAGATGCAGCTGCCGAATTTTTGAACCTTACTTCAAGCGATGTTGAAATAAAAAATGACTTTGTTTTAAATAAGAATAAGAAAACTGATTTAGGTTGGAATAAACTCATCGAAGTTGCATTTGCAGGCAGAGTAAAACTTTCAGAAAAAGGGCATTATGCAACACCTGAAATTCATTTTGATAAAACAAAGGAAAAAGGGCATCCGTTTGCATATCATGTGTACGGAACAGCAATAACTGTTGCAAAAATTGATACGATAAGAGGAATTTTTGATATTGAGTCTGTTGATATTGTTCATGATTTCGGGAAAAGTATGAATTTGCTGTTGGATAAAGGACAAATTGAAGGAGCATTAATTCAAGGCATCGGTTGGGTAACTATGGAAGAAATAAGATTTGACGAAAAAGGTCGCCTTTTATCAAATTCACTTTCATCATATAAAGTTCCTGATATTAATTCTGTACCGAAATCTGTGAAAGTTGAAGCATTAGAAACAGAAGGACATAAACATGCAATTTTAAAATCAAAGGCTGTGGGTGAACCTCCGCTGATTTACGGGCAAGGAACTTATTTCGCTGTTTCGGATGCAATTAAAGCATATAATCCGAATTACAAAATTGATTTCACTGCACCTATGACACATGAAAAAGTGCTGACAGGCTTGTATAAAGAATAATAAGTTGTTTTTATAACTTTTCTTTTAAATATTTTCCGGTATAGGATTTTTTTGATTTTATCAATTGCTCCGGAGTTCCTGCAAACAGCAGATATCCGCCTTTATCACCGCCTTCGGGACCTAAGTCAATAATATAATCTGCAGATTTTATTACTTCTAAATTATGTTCAATTATTACTATAGAATGACCTCTGTCAAGAAGTGCATTAAAAGATTGCAAAAGTTTATTTATATCATGAAAATGCAAACCTGTTGTCGGCTCATCAAAAATAAACATTGTTTTTTTTAATGATTTTTCCTTGCTTAAAAACGAAGCGAGTTTTACTCTTTGACTTTCGCCGCCGCTTAATGTATTTGAAGATTGTCCTAATTTAACATATCCTAAACCTACATCAACCAGCGGTTTTATAAGTGTTGTAATCTTTTTTGTTTCATTATTCTCGGAGAAAAACTCAAAAGCTTCATCAACAGTCAGTTCAAGAATATCAAATATTGATTTATCTTTAAACTTTACATCTAAAATATCATCTTTGAAACGCTTGCCTTTGCACTCGTCGCAAACCAAATGAACATCTGCCATAAATTGCATTTCAACCGTAATCTCGCCTTCGCCTCTGCAATTCTCGCAACGTCCTCCGTCAATATTAAAAGAAAAATGAGCAGGTTTATAGCCGTTAATTGTTGATAATTGTTGAGATGCAAACAATTTTCTTATTTCATCAAATGCTTTTAAGTAAGTAACCGGATTAGAGCGAGATGATTTTCCTATCGGATTTTGATCAACAAAAATAATTTCTTTAATTTGTTTTATATTGCCTGTTATTTCTGAATAACTTCCGGGTTTTTTACCGAAATCATTCAAAATTCTGCTTAATGCCGGATATAAAATGTCACGTATTAAGGATGATTTTCCGGAACCGCTTACACCGGTTACAACAGTCATTGAATTTAAGGGAATTTTAATATCTATATTTTTCAGGTTATTATGAGTTGCACCTTTAAGTTCTATAAACTGTTTTGAAGTCCTTCTTTTTTTCGGAACAGGGACTTTTATTATATTTCTCAGATAATCAGAGGTTAAAGATTTGTTTGTTTTACCGTTTAATTTCATTAAATCTTTATAAGTTCCTTGGTAAACCAATTCTCCGCCGTTAGTTCCCGCCAAAGGTCCTATGTCAATTATATTGTCGGATGCTTTTATAATATCTTCATCGTGTTCAACAACAATTACCGTATTTCCTATATCTCGAAGTTGTTTCAAAACTTTAATCAATAAATCAGTGTCTTTCGGATGCAAACCTATGCTCGGTTCATCAAGAATATATAAAGAACCGACCAAACTGCTTCCCAACGAACTTGCCAAATTTATTCTTTGAGATTCGCCTCCCGAAAGCGTTGAAGACAGTCTGTTCAATGTAAGATATGACAAACCTACATCGGATAAATATTGTAATCTGTTTTTTATTTCGGTTAATAATCTTTCGCCGGCATCTTTTTGGCTTTGGTTAAGACTTATATTATTAAAAAATGCAATTAGTTCATTTATAGGTATATTCACTAATTCATGAATTGATTTGCCTCCTACTTTAATATAACTTGCTTCTTTTTTCAGCCTTGTTCCTTTACATTCATAACAAACTGTTTTGCCTCTGTACCTTGAAAGCATAACACGATATTGAATCTTTCTGCTCTTTTTTTCAATCATTTTAAAGAAAGCAAATAAACCTTTAAATTTACCTTTCCCGTACCATAAAATATCTTTTTCATCTTGTGTTAATAAATAATAAGAGCGATGAATCGGGAAATTTAAATCTGATGCAATTTTTATAAATTCATCTTTATACCAACTCATTTTTTCGCCTCTCCAACAAGCAACGGTTTCCTCATAAACAGATAAATTTTTGTTGGGAATAACTAAATCTTCATCAATTCCCATAGTTTTTCCGAAACCTTCACAAACAGGGCATGCACCCAAAGGATTATTAAAACTGAATGTATGAACGGTAGGAATTTCAAAAGTTATTCCGTCGGCTTCAAATTTATTTGAAAAAGTTTCTTTAATTGTTTTCTCTTTCCCGAAAACTTTTATAACGCACACACCTTTACCTTCAAAAAAAGAAGTTTGAACCGAGTCTGCAATTCTGCTTATGGTATCTTCATTATTTGATATTGAAATTCTGTCAATAACAATATATGCTTTTTTTGGTTTTGAAATTTTCGATTTATTTAACAATTCGTTAATTGCATAAATCTCATTGTCAAATTCAACTCGTGAAAAACCTTGCTTTAATAAAATTTGAAGTTGCTGAGAACAGGTTCGTTGACTTACGACATACAAAGGTGCAAGAATAATTGCTTTTGTATTTTTAGGATATTGATATAAATAATCAATAACATCAGTAACTGTATTTCTTTTTACTTTTTTTCCTGAAACAGGTGAAAATGTTTCTCCGGTTCTTGCATATAGCAGTTTTAAGTAATCATAAATTTCTGTTGAAGTTCCTACTGTTGAACGAGGGTTGCGCGTATTTACTTTTTGTTCAACAGCAATTGCCGGCGGAATTCCTTTTATGTAATCAACTTCGGGCTTATTTAAACGTCCTAAAAATTGACGAGCATAAGATGATAAACTTTCAACATATCTTCTTTGTCCTTCGGCATATAATGTGTCAAATGCTAAAGATGACTTACCGGAACCGGACAAACCCGTGATAACGGTAAATTTATCTCTTTCGATTGTTAAATTTATATTTTTTAAATTATGAACTCTTGCACCTTTTATTTCAATGTTTTCAGCAAAAAGTTTGTTATTTTTCTTTGTTTTTGACATAATTTTGTCCGAGTTTTCGGCATGAAAATTGTTTCTGAATATAATATGATGCAAATTTAGTTAATAGAATTAATCAAAAAATATTTTTTTTTTCATTTTTTTAAATGATATTTGCATTAATCTTTTAATACCTAAGTTATTTTTAAAATTAAAACCTTTGCCTATAGCACAACTTTACTCTTATTATTTTTAAACTAAATAGGAGAGCTATGAAAATCAAACTAAAAGACAAGGAACTTGTTAAGAAGTTTATTGAAGGGGATAAGTCTGCACTTGAGGTATTAATAAAAAGACATAAAGAAAGAGTTTATACTTACATATTCTTTATTGTTAAAAATGAGAAATTAGCCGAAGACATTTTTCAAGACACATTTATTAAGGTAATTAAATCTTTGAGAAAAGGTAAGTACAATGAACAAGGTGTTTTTGTTTCTTGGGTAATCAGGATTGCACATAATTTAACAATTGATTATTTCAGGAAAGATTCAAGAATGCCTACTTATTCTAATGATGTTAATTCTGAAATTGATATTTTTAATTCAAAAAGATTTTCGGAAGAAACTATTGAAGATGAAATGATTAAGAAACAGATTGCCGCTGATGTCAGAAATCTTGTTGAGGAATTACCTAACGAACAAAAAGAGGTAATTTTATTAAGACATTTTGGAAATTTGAGCTTCAGAGAAATAGCGGAACAAACAAACGTAAGTATAAATACAGCTCTCGGAAGAATGAGATACGCATTAATTAATTTAAGAAAACTTATAGAAGAAAAGAATTTGAATTTGTCTGTATTTTAAAAGTTAAACATTAACAATAAAATAAAGAAGTTTGAGCTATTCGAACTTCTTTATTTGTTTAAGGACTAAAGTTAATCTTTGTATTAATAAATAATAAATGCTATTTTTGTTTTGATAATAACAAAGAAACAATACTAAATGAAACAATTTTCTGCAATACATTTTACTGTAATATCTCTAATTCTGTTGTCTTTGTTAATGCATTATGTATATTATTCAAGCACCGGCAGTTTAAATTCTCCTATTATAAAGTATGAATTTGTTAAAAGCGAAAAAGATGTGAAATCAATCTTTATGGAAAATAACGAGTTCAAAAAAGATGTTATAGAAGGGGTTCATAATCAGAATCTTGTAGATTACGCATATATGCTTGCTTATACAGCATTATTATTTCTTGTTTTTATGAAAATATTGAAACATGAGAAAAAAATAATCTATAATATCGGAATAATATTTTCCTTTGCGGCAATCATCGGAGATGTAGTAGAGAATATACAACTTTTCAGAATTTCAGAACTGTTGGTTGCAAGATTAAATTTTACTTCAATAGTTGAAATATTGATTATTGCCACAAGAATAAAATGGTTAAGTTTAGCATTTGCATTATTTATACTTTCATTTTACTATTTTACTAAAGGTGTTACGGGAAAAATTTTTGCAGTTATTTCATCGTTACCTATTTTGGCTGCCGTTTTATCAGTTTTCATATATATAGAAAATCAAGAAATTTATTTCAGTTATATTATAATGTCGGGTTTCGTTGCTTTAATGATTTGGACATTTTTAAAAAAATCAAATAAATCATCTTTCTCTTTTTACAATCAAAATAAAGAAGCATGAAACTAATGAATCTTGTATTTATCATCTGTTTTTTCTATTTTTACGCAAAAAATTTGTAGGATTTTAAAACGTCAACAGTTATTCCATACAGTTTTAAATGCAAACAGTTGTTTAAATAACTAAAATTCACAACTTAAAAAGAAACTAATGAAAAGAATAATAGGAATATTTATATTTCTTTCAATATTTGAACTGAGTTTTTCCCAAACCGAAATTAAAAAATCGGATGAAACAGCAATAATAAATAATCAAAAATATTATTTGCATAAAGTTGAAGCCGGTCAAACTTTATATTCAATTTGTAAAGCATATAATGTTTCTCAAAAAGATGTTGCAAAAGCCAATAACATACTTACCTCTTCAATAAAAATAGGACAAATATTAAAAATGCCTATTGTTAATAAAGAAGAAAAAGATTCTCCTGATTTTATTTTCCATAAGGTTACGGCAGGAGAAACGCTATATGCTTTATCAAAAAAATATAATGTTTCGGTTGAAGATATTATTATGCACAATGTTGACGCAAAATATGGAATTAAAACCGATCAGGTTTTAAAAATTCCTAATATTAAAAAAGGAAATTTCGATTATGAAGACGAAAATATTTATTATTATACGGTTGAAAAAGGTAATACATTATTTTCAATATCACAAAAATTCGGAATGCCGATAAGGCAAATAGTTCTTTTTAATCCTGAAACTAAAAACGGTTTAAAAGCCGGACAAACTTTAAAAATTCCGAAAACAAACTACGATATCTCTGAAAGGCTTCCGATAAATAACGATACCGAAATTCAAATATATGAACATTTGTATTTTGAAGAAGAAGGTATAACTCCTTGCAACAAGTTTGTTTACAATAAAACAATGAGTTTTAATATTGTTCTTTTATTGCCGCTTCATCTGGACAGAAATGTTTATTATATAAGCAATTACAAAGACGAAAAAGATAAAATGTTCTACAAAAACACTAAGGTTTTTTTTGAATTGTATGAAGGGATTTTATTGGCATTACAAACATTGAAAAAACAAGGACTTTCGATAAACCTTTCTGTATATGATACAAAAAATGACAGTAAAACGGTTAATGATATAATGAAAAGTTTAAATTATAATGATGTTGACTTAATAATAGGACCTGTTTATTCTGCAAATGTTAAAATAGCAACTAATTATGCAAAAAACAATCGTATAAACCTAATTTCGCCTCTATCTCAAAATATTGATTTAATAAAAAATAATCCGTTTGTTTATCAAGTTGTTCCCTCAACGGAAATGCGAATAAAAAAAACATCCGATATGTTCGGACGTATGCATGACACAAGTATTGTAATGATACATAACGGAACAGAAAAAGAAAAAAAACTAATTAATATTTATAAAAATAAGCTTGTTCAATCAAGCTCATTTCAAGAAACCACAAATGCCATAAGCCTTAAAACCGTAAATTATAATAAAGGCGGTGAAGAAACAATTGAAGATGCACTGTCGGTAGGAGTTCAAAACGTAATAGTTATACCATCCGATGAAGAAGTTTTTATTACCCAAGTTGTTGATAAATTGAACTTATTGTCGGAAACTTACGATATAAAACTTGTGGGGTCTCCTAATTGGGAGTCATTTCAGAATATTAATTTAAAACATTTAAAAGATCTGTCATTTCACTATATTTCTCCGGTATTTCGTAATTATTCAAATCCTGAGGTGAAAAAGTTTGTTGCGGAATACAGAACAACCTTTGAAACCGAGCCTTCAATTTATTCTTTTGAAGGCTATGATATAATGTATTATTTTGCAAATGCTTTAAGAAAATACGGCAGACATTTTCAGTTTTGTTTATCGCCCGGTGATGCTATACCCGATAAGAACGGAATTGTATTTGATTTTGATTTTGTAAGAACAAATAAAAACGGCGGATTTGAAAATAACGGAATGTTTATATTAGAATATAGTGAGAATTTTCAAAAGCAAAAAACAACTTTTTGACCGAAAGTATTTCAGGTGTTTTTAAAAACAAGAATGATTATTACAAGTATTATAAAATATTTATTATTTTTGATTAATTTATTCTTTTAAAAGAACAACAATTGAAAACAAAATTAAGATTAAAAATTCTGGTTAAACTCATACTCGGGTTCGGTATTATATTACTCTCTTTTTTAACAGCATACACATATATATATCTTATGTTAAAAGAGAACAGAGAGTTAACTACAAAGGTTAATAATGACATTGTTCCTTCAATGTCAACATTAAATAAATTTTCTTCAACAATATTTGAATCTAAACATTTACTGAAAAATTGGGTACTGTTTGAAAAAAAGAGTAACACACCTAAAAAATTACGATTAATTAAAATAAACCAAAATATTTATATCGATACAAAATATGAATTGAAAAATTTATCACAAAATTGGGAGCAAAACGAACGCCAAAAGCTAAACCAAATATTCGATTTGACAGACAGTTGGTTTACACAACAAAAAAATATAATGAAACGTTTAAACTCTCCCGAAAAATATGACGATACAGAATTCGATAAAAAATATTCTCATTATGTTCAAGAGGGTGAGCCTTTAATGGACTTAGCTGATAATATTAAAACCCAAATAGATGAAATGTATTCAGCAAAAAAAGATGTTTTACTTTCTTATAATGTTAAGATGGAGAAATCATTTTTAGAATTTACAAACAGAATTATTGTTTCCGGCATAATTTTAATTATAATGGTTCTGCTTATTGCATTCTTATTTGTGAGGTCAATGTTGACTCCCTTAAATTATATCAGAAAAGTTATTGCATCAATGTCTGCGGGAGAACTTCCTAAGAAAGAAGTGCTGACATCTACCGATGAGATAGGGCAAATGGGTAAAGCCCTTAATAATTTAATATCTGGCTTAAAGCAAAAGGCTGAATTTGCAAAAGAGATTGAGTCCGGAAATTTTGAAGGTAAATTTGAAAAAAGCGGAAAAAGTGATGTGCTGGGAAACTCTTTATTAGCCATGAGAAACAGTTTGGCAGATGCAGCGAAACATGAGGCAATACGTAGGAAGGAAAATGAAGAACGAAGTTGGGTTACTCAAGGAATTTCTGAATTTAATGAAATTATAAGAGAACACAGCGGAACTAAAGAAGACTTTGGTTTAGTTGCAATAAATAAACTAACGAGATATACAGGTTCGCAAGTCGGAGGGCTTTATGTTTTAAATGAATCTGATGAAAACAACGTTTTTCTTGAACTTATTGCATTTTATGCTTATGACAGGCATAAGTTTTTTGAACAAAAAATTCTTCCGGGTGAAAATTTAATAGGGCAATGTTATTTGGAAAAAGATACAATCTTTTTAACAGATATTCCGAAGTCTTATATAAAAATTTCTTCAGGCTTAGGGGAGGAAGATGCAAAAAGTGTTTTAATAGTTCCGCTTATTATTAACGAGAAAGTTTATGGTATAGTAGAACTTGCATCAATAAACGTGTTCGAAGCATATCAAATTGAATTTGTTGAAAAAGTAAGCGAAATTTTAGCTTCTACAATTTCTACAATTCAAATTAATCTACATACGAAACAACTTTTAGAAGAAACTCATGAAAAATCAGAAATTCTGGAACAACATGAAAAAGAAAGTATAAAAAATATTGAGCGATTAAATATTGAGTTGGAAGAAATGCGAATAGCTAACAGCGAACTGAAACAAAAAAATAAAGAATTGCAAAACATTATAAATGAAAAGTAAAGAATAATAAAAAAGGGCTTCTCATAAAATAGAAGCCCTTTTAGCTGAGAATTTTTTCTTACTTTAACCCAAAGAACCAATCATTTTTGAAGGAACAACCCATTCATCAAATTGTTCATTCGTTACAAAACCCAGTTCTATTGCAGCTTTTCTTAAGGTTGTATTTTCTTTATGAGCCTTTTTTGCAATTTTTGCAGCTTTTTCATAACCTATTTTTGTGTTTAAAGCCGTAACCAACATCAAAGTATTTTCCAACTTATGTTTTATCTCAACATGGTTAGGCTCAATTCCTACGGCAAGATTATCATTAAAAGAAACACAAGCATCTCCGAGAAGTTTTGCAGATTCTAAAAAATTATGAATCATAACAGGTTTAAACACATTAAGTTCAAAATGTCCCTGCATTCCGCCTACGGTAATTGCCGTATCATTTCCTATAACTTGAGCACAAACCATTGTAAGAGCTTCAACTTGTGTAGGATTAACTTTTCCCGGCATAATTGATGATCCCGGTTCATTCGAAGGTATAATTAATTCTCCTATTCCTCCTCTCGGTCCCGATGCCATAACCCTTATGTCATTCGCAATCTTCATCAAGCTTACTGCAAGTTGTTTTAAAGCTCCCGACGATTCAACAATTGCATCATGTGCGGCAAGTCCTTCAAATTTATTTGTTCCGGTAATAAAAGGTAAACTCGTAAGCTCTGCAATCTTCTTTGCAACCAATACATCATAACCTTTCGGTGTGTTAAGCCCTGTGCCGACTGCTGTTCCGCCCAATGCAAGTTCGGTAAGGTGAGGAAGTGTATTTTTTAAAGCTTTTAATCCGTGGTCAATTTGCGAAATATAACCTGAAAATTCTTGCCCTAAAGTTAAAGGTGTTGCATCCATCCAATGTGTACGACCGTTTTTAACAACATTTTTGAACTCTTTTGCTTTTTTATCAAGCGTATTTCTTAATTTTTCAATACCGGGAATTGTATTTTCAATAAGCATTTTATATGCAGCAATGTGCATTGCGGTAGGAAATGTATCATTTGAAGATTGAGATTTATTCACATCATCATTAGGATGAACAGGGCTCGTTCCTTCTCCGAGTTTTCCTCCGTTAATGACATGTGCTCTGTTTGAAACAACTTCATTAACATTCATATTTGATTGAGTTCCCGAGCCGGTTTGCCAAATAACTAATGGAAATTGGTCATTTAAATCTCCCGCAATAATTTCATCACATACTTTCTCTATAAGAACTTTTTTTTCTTCGGAAAGGACACCTAATTCACTATTTGCTTGTGCAGCAGCTTTTTTCAAATATCCGAAAGCATTAATTATTTCCTTCGGCATTGAACCGGCATCACCTATTTTAAAATTTTCTCGAGAGCGTTGTGTTTGTGCTCCCCAATATTTGTCTGCGGGAACTTTTACTTCTCCCATTGTATCATGTTCAATTCTGTATTCCATAATTATTTTATTAATTGTTAAAAAATCTAAAATGAAAACATCAAAATTATAAAATATTATATAAGTTTGAATATGTCAAACAGCAGTTAGCTAAAAAAACTTAAGTCAATGAGAATTCAATAAAAAATCCCTGTAAAATATTATTACAAGGATTTTTGTTTATTTTAAGCTAAATTATTGCTAAAAAATATTTAACCTGTTGTTATTTAAGAAGTTCTGCCATTTTTATTCCTATATCAGCAGGTGAGTCAACAACATGAACACCGCTTTCTCTTAAAATCTGTTTTTTAGCTTGAGCTGTATCGGCTTTTCCACCGATTATTGCTCCGGCATGTCCCATCCGTTTTCCTTTAGGTGCTGTTTCTCCGGCAATAAACCCTACAACAGGCTTTGTTCCGTTTGTTTTTATCCATTCTGCTGCTTCTGCTTCCATATTTCCGCCTATTTCACCAATCATTACTATTCCTTTTGTTTCGGGGTCGGCTTCAAAAAGCTTTACGGCGTCTAAAGTAGAAGTTCCTATAATCGGGTCTCCTCCTATTCCTATCGCTGTTGTTTGCCCTAAGCCTACTTTTGTAATTTGATCAACAGCTTCATAAGTTAATGTTCCTGATTTTGAAACAATACCAACCGAACCTTTTTTGAAGATAAAACCGGGCATAATACCGATTTTTGCTTCTTCTGCCGTGATAATTCCGGGACAATTAGGACCTATTAAAGTTGTATCCTTATCCGTAAGATATTCTTTAACTTTTACCATGTCAGAAGTAGGAATACCTTCTGTGATTGCAACAATAACCTTAATTCCGGCATTTGCAGCTTCCATAATTGCATCAGCTGCAAAAGCCGGCGGAACAAATATAATTGAAACATCGGCACCTGTCTCTTTAACGGCATCTTCTACAGTATTAAAAATAGGTTTATCTAATCTGAATTGTCCGCCTTTACCCGGTGTTACTCCGCCGACAACATTAGTCCCGTATTCAATCATTTGTGTTGCATGAAAAGTTCCTTCGCTGCCTGTAAATCCCTGAACGATAACTTTTGATTTTTTATTTATTAAAACGCTCATTTATAATTAGTTTTGATGTGTGTAATAATTAGATTGCCAAAAGTAATTTATTTATATGATTGTGCAAAAAAAATAAGAATGTTTGAAAACAAGATATTTCTATATCCGGATATTTTCAATCAAAAATAAGTTGGAAAAATAAAACATCTTTAAATCCTTCTGATGTATTTAACCATTGTTCTTTTTTTCCTGTTTGTTTAAAGCCGGCTTTCTTAAATAAATTTACACTTGCAATATTGTCGGCACTGATATTACAATAAACTTGGGTTAGCCTTAAAATATGAATGCAATATTCTTTTAAAACAATTAATGCATTTTCAGCAAATTTCTTTCTTTTTTCATTGTTAATTATGTTTATTCCTATTTCCGCACGAAGATGAATAGGGTCATAATTAAATAAATCAATCATTCCTACAACTTTTTTTTCAACAGTTGTTTCAATGATAAATCTTACTTGTTTTGCAGAAAAAATATCTTGAGTATTTTGTATATATTTTTCCAAAGTATGCTTAGAATAAGGGCTTACGATGTTGCTGATTTCCCATAAATCAATGTTGTTTTCAGTTTGATATAAAAAATCAATATCTTCTGTTTCTATACTTCTTAATCTAATTGTCGAGTTTTCAAGTGTTTTCATAAAAAAAGTTTTTGCAAATGTAAAAAAATATCTATATTTCGGAGTTAAATGTTTTGCAAAATGTTTTCTTGAAAGGATCGTTTTTGTAAAGTATATATAACTAATTTTTAATGAGATATACATTAAAAAAAATGCTTTTTATTTTTATTTAATAAAAAGTATAAAATCGTGCAACTATTTTAAGTCTTTAAAAGTCTTTAAGTTGTATTATTATATCTAAAAATATGACACCCAATAAACTATTTGCATAACTCTTTGTGCAATAAGCTGTTGAGAGTTTTTTGTTGAATTATTATTTGAAACATCCGTGAAATTATCTCTTAATTCTTAGAGAAGTTGTCGGAAGTTTTGTAAACATTATAAAATTAAAAAATAAACACATGAAAAAGTATCTCATTCTTACTTTGTTTATTAGCTTAGGATATTTACTGAGCGCACAAACTTTACCGACTGTTAATAATGAAACGGTCAGTACACTCGAAGACAATGATAAGGTCTTTGTTGTCGGAGATTTTCCTTCCTATTTTGATGCCGACGGAGACCCGTTTACTGATATTCGTATAAGAGGGTTGGAATCTGTAGGAATATTGTATTATGATGCTGATGGTGACAATATAATTGATGCCGGCGAAGATGTGGCATTATGGGATGTAATCTTAGTTGCGGATATTCCCAGATTAAAATTCAGACCTAACCCGGATGAAAACGGTGTCGGGTACGACAGTTTTGACTTTCAGGTTAATGACGGAAATGACGGTTATAGTGCAATACGTACAATGACAATAGATGTTACTCCCGTAAATGATGAACCCTCCTTTACGGCAGGGGCAAATCAAACGGTTTTGGAAGATGCCGGACCGCAAAATGTTCCGAATTGGGCAACAGCTATTAGTGTAGGACCTGCGAATGAGGCAGGACAAACACCAAGTTTTAATGTTTCAAATAATAATAACGGACTTTTTTCAGCTCAACCGGCTATTGATGCTGCCGGAAATTTAACTTATACATCAGCTGCTAATGCGTCAGGATTTGCCACGGTTACAGTAAGTGTCAGTGATGACGGAGGAATTGCAAATGGCGGTGATGATACAAGTCCAGGTCAAAATTTTACTATTACGATAACAGCAGTAAATGATTTACCCACAGGTGCAGATAACACTGTAAGTTGTTTTGAAAATGCAGGAGTAACCTTTGCTGCAGCACATTTCGGATATGCAGATAATGACGGAGATGCTTTTGCTCAGATTCGAGTTACTACTGTTCCGGGTTTAGGGACATTATGGATAGATACTGATAATGACGGTACTGTTAACGGTGCAGAAGTTCCCTTGGCATCAGGCAATGTTGTTTTAATAGCAGACATTAATGCAAGTTTATTAAAATACATTCCTTTACCGGGAGAAAACGGAAGTCCTTATACAACTTGGGATTTTGAAGTTCATGACGGAACTGTTTATAGTGCAACATCTTATACAATGACAATTGATGTCTTACCAGTAAATAGTGAGCCTTCTTTTATTATCGGAGCAGACCAAGTTGTAAATGAAGATGCAGGAGCACAGAATGTTGTAGGATGGGCAACATCAATAAGTGCAGGTGCAGCAGATGAAGAGCCACCTATTCAAACACTAACATTTTTTGTTTCAAATAATAATAACGGTTTATTTTCTGTTCAACCCGGTGTAGATGCAACAACAGGTAATCTTACATACACACCTGCTGCAAATATATTCGGTGTTGCAACAGTAACAATATATTTAACAGATGACGGCGGAACAGCAAATGGAGGAGATGACACAAGCCCTTCTCAAAATTTTACAATAACTGTAAATTCTGTAAATGATGCACCGACATCTACTGATAATTCTGTAAATGTATTTGAAAATTCAGTTCTAACATTAGTTACTGCTCATTTTAATTATTCAGATGTTGAATCAGATCCCTTTACTCAAATTGAAACCACAACAGTTCCCGGTCTTGGAACTTTATGGATAGATACAAATAGTGACGGAATTATTAACGGAGGAGAAGTTCCTCTTGCTCCCGGAAATATTGTTCCTATTGCCGATATTAGCGGTAATCGTTTAAAATTTATACCTAATCCCAACGAAAACGGAAGCCCTTATACAACTTTTGATTTTAAAGTACACGATGGTATTGAATTCAGTACATTAAGTTATACGATGACAATAAATGTTTTGGCAGTTAATAGTGAACCTTCTTTTACAAAAGGTGCTGACCAAGTCGTAAATGAAGATGCCGGAGCTCAAACTGTTGCCGGATGGGCAACAGCTATTGACCCGGGAGGTGCAGGAGAAGGCGGACAAGTATTGACGTTTAATGTTTCAAACTCTCTGCCGGCATTATTTTCTGTTCAACCTGCAGTTGATGCAGTAACCGGAGACTTAACCTATACACCGGCACCAAATGCAAATGGAGTAGCAACTGTCAGTATATATTTAACAGATGACGGAGGAACAGCTAACGGTGGAGATGATACAAGTCCTACACAAACCTTTACGATTACGGTAAATCCTGTAAATGATGTTCCTGTTGTTACTGCAAATAACCCTTTAAATATTAATGAAGGAGACATTAACCAACTTATTTCGACAGCACTGTTAGAAGTTACTGATGTTGACAATACTCCTGCCGAAATTGAATATACAATTACAACTGTTCCTGCTGCAGGAACTCTTAAATTAAGTGGCTTGCCTCTTGGTTTAAATGATACTTATACTCAGGCAGATATAAATGCAAATGCTTTAACATATTCACATGATGGTAGTGAAGGTACTCCCGATTCATATTTTTTTACAGTTATTGACGGGGCAGGAGGATCAATAGGGTCAACTCAATTTATAATCAATATTGCTCCTGTGAATGATGCTCCTATATTTACTTCTTCCCCTGTTACAACCGGAGATCAACTTGTTTTTTACATATATAATATAACAACTACAGATGCCGAGGGCGATCCTCTTGTAATTGCTCCTGTCACAATACCTGCATGGTTGGCGTTAGTAGATAACGGTGACGGAACAGCAACCCTGTCGGGAACACCTCCCGGAGGAACCCCGTTAAATAACCCGATAACAATTTCAGTTTCTGACGGTATTGCACCGCCGGTTACACAATCATGGAATCTTATTATTTCTTCAAGTGTTACTGCTGATGCAGGCCCCGATGATATAACTTGCAATAATAATGAATATACCTTAAATGCAACAGCTGCTCCGGTAGGTTATACCGGAACATGGACAGTTATTGGCGGTTCCGGTGTTTTTGCAAATGCTAATTTGCCGAACACACTTGTTACCGGTTTAGATAACGGACCGGCTCCTTTTAATACAAATACATTCAGGTGGACACTTTCTAACGGAATTCCCGCTGAAGATGTCTGGGATGATGTTGTAATAACAAACAATACAGTTGTTGCTTCGGTAACTGATATTAATAATGTATGCGGAACTAACGCAATATTACAAGCTGATAATGCTCTTAATCCCGGTGAAACAGGATTATGGACAGTTGAAGGTGCACCGATACCACTACCTGTAATTGCAAATCCAAATAATAGAACTACTGCTGTTTCAGGTCTTCAATATAATGTAAATCAATTCAGATGGACATTAACAAAAGGAACTTGTTCTGATTTTGCAATAATGAATGTTAATGTAATTGAAGTATATGCTACTGCAGGGGGGCCTGCTGAAATTTGTTCGGAACCTTTTACTATATTAGGTAACGACCCTACAATTTTGGGTGGTACAGGCGTATGGACAGTCGGTGCCGGGAGTGGTGTTTTTGCAAATGCCAATGCTCCTACAACAACTGTAACCGGTTCTCATCAAGATGTTCAAAATGAATATGTTTGGACAGTAACAGTAAACGGTTGTTCTGCACAAGCGTCTGTATTTGTTGAAAATAATATTCCTACAACTGCGGTTATTACTACTCCAAATCCAAGTACATCTTGTGACGGAATATATACAATCTCAGCTGTTCCTGCTGATGCAACAGACCCTAATGAAACAGGTTATTGGACAACAGTTACTCCCGGGGTTGTAATTACAAATGCAAATTTAGCTACAACAGGTGTAACCGGCTTACAAGAGGGTGCAAATTTATTTACATGGCATATTACAAACGGAACATGTCCCGAATCTACTGCAGATGTAACAATAAATTATTTTTTTCCTCCTACAGTTGATGCCGGACCTGATGCAATAATATGCACGGACGATTACAATCTTGCAGCAACTCCTTTAGACGCAGGAGAAACAGGATTGTGGACTTTTACAACCGGAGGTATGGGTAGTACGATTATAAATCCTACTTCAAATACAACTCAAGTAATTAATCTACAAAGCGGTTTAAATGTTTTACAATGGACAGTTTCACATGATATATGTTCATCAGATGATGTAGTTGAAATTACAAATATGTCTGTTGATGCAATTATCTCTACAACAGATCCTTTAATCTCTTGTACAGATCCTTCACCTTTAATTACGGCAAATATTCCTTCATCACAAGATATTGCAAATCCCGCAACACCTGCAACAGGCTCTTGGTCTGTATTGTCAGGAGGTTCAATTGTTGATAATCCCTTGTCTTGGAATACAACTGTAAGTAACCTTGATGCAGGTAATAACGATTATATTTGGACGATAACAAACGGAACTTGCACGGATACAGATACAATTACCGTAATAAACAGTATTCCCACACAAGCTTATGCCGGAAAAGATACAATAGTATGCAGTACATCATTACCGAATTTAAACGGAAATAATTATAATTCTCTTGTAGAAATAGGTTTCTGGAGGAGAATTGCCGGAAATGCTACTATTACTGATATTTCTCTTGCAAATACTTCGGTTACAAATTTAGATTATTACTGTACTCCTTGGACTCCTAATTGGTGGACTAATGTTGCAGCGGTAAATGTATTCGAATGGGTAATACGCAGAGGAACTTGTGAATCAACAGATCAAGTTAGTGTTATGAACGGGTTACCTGAAACAATTGACGCAGGTTTAGATCAAACAGTTTGTGATAATGTTGTTAATCTTGATGCTCTTGATGAAGCTTCATGTGCAGATGATCATTGGTGGGAACAACTTCCGGATGTAGGTAATTATATTGATCCGTTAACAGGAGCATTTATCCCTGATAACGATTTGAACATGCCGTTTAATGTACATGTTGATAATATTCAAGATGGTATGACTCAATTTGTATGGCATAAAAGAAATAACTTCTTTGATTCTCTCGGAAATCCTATTCAATGCGAATTAACTGATACCGTAGAAATAACAAGCCTTGGTCTGGTAGAAGATGTACAGGCAGGCCCGGAAGATGCAACCTGTGAAAATTGGTATCAATTAAATGCAACAAATCCTTCTACAATTTTTACTGCAGGACCTCCTTTTGATGTTGTTTCAGGACAATGGACATTAATTTTCGGGGCGGGTAATTTTGACGATGACACATATTATAATACAACAGTCAGAAATATGGCTGCCTATGATAATATTTACAGATGGACAGTAACCAATCTTACAAAAGGATGTATATTAACAGATGATGTTTATATACATAGTGCAAGACCTTCTAATGCGACTGCAGGTCCTGATGATGTAACTTGTAATGATTTTGCAGTTCTTTCCTCAAATGTTCCCGTAAGATATACTTCCGCATACTGGACAGTTGCTGTAGGAGGCTCAACAATTATTCAAAATTCTTGTACAGGCTTTACTTGTGATGCGATAGCAACAAATATTGCCGACAGTTTAAATATTTATATATGGCATGTTGTTAATGAATATACCGGTGGTTTTGGAGGTTATGATGCCGCAAATCCTCTTACTTGCGAAGTAATTGACTCAACTGTAATTATATACAGAGGTGTTACGGCAGATGCAGGTGTTGATATATATGAATGTGGAGACTTTACACAGTTAAATGCAAATGACCCTGCATGGAATACAGGTGTTTGGACAGGTTCCGGGACTTTTGATGATTCCGGTACAAATACAAGTACTTTATTTAATGATATAGTTCGCGGGCTAACACCAGGTAAAAACACATTTACATGGACAATATCAAATGAAACATGTAGTGCATCTGACAATCTTGTCGTGTTTGGTTTATTGCCTCCGACTCCTTATGCAAATGTTGATCAAACAATTTGTAGCGGAACTGTAAATTTAAACGGAAATAATGTTGCTAATACATGGACTGTAGTTGATCCGGTTCCGCCTAATCCTGTTTGGCAAGAAGCAATAGCTACAGGTTACTGGACATCTACAAATCCGCTCGTAACCTTTACAAATGCAAGTAACTTTAATACAACTGCAAGCGGAATAAGTATGCAAACTGAAGATGCATTTATATGGCATTCTGTTAATAATTTTACAGATTATGTTGCAGGAATTACTCGTACATGTGAATTGGTTGATACTATGTTAGTATATAACAATTCTGTTACATCAACAGCAGGAAGTGATATTTTTGAATGCGGAATTGATTTAGTTGCTAATTCATTTAATCTTAATGCTGTACCTGCTGTTGCTCCTATGTCAGGTGTTTGGTCTCAAATTTCAGGACCGGCTTCAACAATCTTGACACCGGCATCTCCGACAACATTAGTTACAAATGTATTTCAAGATAATGACTACATTTATCAATGGACGGTTTCAGCAACCAGAAATACCGTAACTTGTACTGCTGCTGATAATATGTTGGTAGAAGTCAGGATTCCCAGTAATTCAGTTGTTAACCCCTCTACTCTTGAAGTATGTGTAAATCAGGCTCCATTAGTCGGTAATATTCCTCTCAGCGGAATAGGAACATGGTCGTCAGCATCAGGTTCACCCGGAACAATTGATGACCCTTCAAGCAGTGTTACATTTGTAGATTTAATTCAAAATGGAGTAAGTCAGTGGCAATGGACAATTGACAGACAAGGTTGTACATCTAATGATATTATCACTGTTACCAATAATACAGTAACAGCAGATGCTGATTTGGCACTGACAGATCCTAATGCAACAGATATCTGCTTCCCCGAATATGTATTAAATGCAACAGACCCTGATATATTTAATGTTGCATTACCCAATGCAACAGGTATTTGGTTGGCTAATCTCGGAACAACAACTTTTGATAATAATACAGTATATAATACAACAGTCAGAAATTTAAGTTCAGCATTACCTAATATTCTTACTTGGACAATTACGAAAGGTTCATGTATTGAATCAAGTCAGTTAACAATTAATAATAACGAATTTTTTGTTGACGCTGATGTAAATGAAAACCCAAACTTACTTGAAACATGTGACGGAAACATTACCCTTGCAGGGGAGCAGCCGGGAGTAGGCGGAACAGGTTTTTGGGAAATAATAATCGGCGGCGGAACATTTGTAAATACAACATTATACAATACAGTTGTTATTACAGTTCCTAAACCTTTCAGCAGATATGTGTGGCATGTAAACAGAATTGGTTGTAATGCTACTGACACAGTCAGAGTAGATAACAATCAAGTATTCTCTAATGCAGGTTTTGATCAAACAGTTTGTAATAATTTTGCTACATTAAACGGAGGTATTCCCAATGCCGGTGAATTAGGACAATGGACTGTTACAAACGGTGGTGGAACAGTTACGACTCCTTCAGCTTATAATTCAGGAGTTACAAATATGGCACAAGGTCAAAATACTTTTGTTTGGACAATTTCAAAAGGTAATTGTTCTGCATTTAGTAGTGTTGAAATTATAAATAATGAACCAAGTGATTTTAATGTTGAACCGGATAGAGAGGTTTGTGGAATAAATGATGCAATTACAGTTAATCCGGGTGCTATAGGAACAGGTGTTTGGACAATTTCGCAAGGAGGTGCTTTTACAGCAATTGTTGATAATACTGCTACTAATACTAATGTAACAGATTTACAACCGGGCTTGAATACTTTTGTATGGACTGCAACAAACGGAACTTGTACAAAAGTAGGAGATGTAACTTTGACTAATAATATGGTAATATCTGATGCCGGTGTTCCTCAATTTGTTTGTGCAGACAGCACAAATTTACTTGCAGCTGAACCTTCAATAAACTATCCTTTCCAAGGAACAGGAATATGGACTGTTGTAACAGGAAGTTCAACAGTTGTTACGGTAACAGCTTATAATTCGCAGGTAATTAGCTTAGACCCGGGTCTTAATACATTCAGATGGAATATGTCTCTCGGTACTTGTACTGATTTTGATGATGCAGATGTAACAAATAATGCGGTACAAGCTAACGCTTCAAATCAAACAGTTTGTACTGATGCTGCTACATTTGACGGAAATAATCCCGGAAGTTCAAATGGTTTATGGACATTAGTCGGATCCTCGGGAACACCCACTATTACAACACCTACATTAAATATTTCAACGGTAACCGGCCTTGGAACAGGTGTTAATACATTTAGATGGTTAGTTAATAATGCTGCCGGTTGTGCAGATAGTATAGATATTCAGATTGATAACGGAGAATTTATTACTTCTGCCGGACCTGATCAATCGCTTTGCAGCACAACTGCTACAATGGGTGCTCAGAATCACGGAGTAGGTTATAACGGTTATTGGTATGTTGTTGCCGGTGGAGCAACTGTTACAAATTCTGCTCAATTTGATTCGCCCGTTACCGGATTAACACCGGGAAATAATGTGTTTAGGTGGGTAGTAAACTCAGTTGATTGCATGGCTTTTGATGAAGTCATAATACAAAATAATTTACCGACGGATGCTGTTATTGTAACGCCTATTGTAACAAACAGAGAAGTTTGCACTAATTCAGCAGCTGTTGAAGGTACAAATCCTGTATTCGGAATCGGAGTTTGGACTGTTTCTACCTCTATTTTGGGAACTTATTTTACAAATAGTACAAGTTATCAAACAGTCATTAATGATTTAAGACCCGTAAATAATGTATTGACATGGACAATCTCAAACGGAACTTGTTCTTCTGTTGATCAAATTACTATTGTTAATAATGAAGTAGCGTCTGTAGCCGGATCGGCTCAAACATTATGTTTTGATAATACATCTTTGGCAGCCACAGATCCGTCAACAATATATCCTAATCAAGGAACGGGATACTGGACAAATATCAGTGGTAATGTTGCTGTTATAACAAATTCATTAGCATGGAACACCGGAGTAACAAATCTTCCTCTCGGAACTACAACATTCCGTTGGACTGTTGAAAAAGGTATTTGTTCTGTCTTTGACGAAGTTATAATTGCCAACAATTCAGCAACAGCATCAGCGACAAATCAAAGTGATTGTAATTCCGTCTTTACTTTAAACGGAAACGATCCTTCAACATTCGGAGGAACAGGCTATTGGGAGATTGTAGGCGGCGGCAGCGGAACAATAACTGCTCCGAGCACACAATATAATACAACAGTAACCGGAATACCGAACGGAGTAACAACGACCTTACGTTGGAATGTAGATAACGGTACATGTACAGATAATATTGAAGTAACCGTAACTAATAATAATTTCAGTATAGATGCCGGAGCAGCTCAAACAATATGTTCTTCAAATGCTACAATGAACGGTGATTCTCCCGGAACCGGAACCGGATATTGGACATTAGTATCAGGCTCCGGAATTTTTAGTAATTCTTTGGCTAATAATACAACTGTTTCAGGCGTAGGACAGGGAACTAATTTGTATAGTTGGACAGTTACACGCGGAGTTTGTACAAATTCAGATAATGTAACTATTATAAACAGTTCACCGAGTACGGCACAGATTACAGGACCGGTTATAACGGAAACCTGTGACGGAACAATAAGTTTAACTGCAAATATGCCGTCACCGTATTATGCGGATAATCAGTATTGGCAAATTGTAAGCGGAGGCGGAACATTTAATAATCCTTCGACAAGTTTTACAATGGATGTCACAAATATGAATCCCGGAACTAATCTTTTCCAATGGACTATTGAAAGAGGAATTTGTCCTTCAAGTACGGATGTTATTACTATAGTTAATAATGAGGTAACAGCTGTTGCAGGAGGTAACCAAATAATATGTAGTGATAATACATTCTTAAATGCAACAGATCCTACCGTAATTTATCCTAATCAAGGAATAGGGTATTGGACTAACTTAAGTAGTAACAGTGCATTAATTACAAATTCTTTATTACAAAATACTGCGGTAAGTAATTTACCTATCGGTACTACAACTTTCCAGTGGACAGTTGAATTAGGAAGTTGTACAGCAAATGATTTATCACAAATAACTAACAGCTCGGTAACGGCAACTGCAAACAATCAAACAGGCTGTGACGGAGTATTTACTTTAGACGGGAATGATCCTTCAACATTTGCAGGTACAGGTTATTGGCAAGTTATTGCAGGAAGCGGAACAATTACTGTTCCGAGTACACAATATAATACAACAATTACAGGTGTTGCATATAATGCTACATCAGCGTTACGTTGGACGGTTGATAACGGAACATGCTCAAACAGTGTCGATATTACAGTTGAAAATACCGGATTCCCAATTAGTGCAGGTCCTGATGTAACTCAATGTAGTGATACATATACATTTAGTGCCGATGATGCTGCTCCGGGAACAGGATATTGGACTTTAGTAGGCGGCGGAGGTACTATTTCAAATTTAAGCCAATTTGATGCAGTTGTTTCCGGATTACCACAAGGAAGTAATGTTTTCAGATGGACTGTAACAAGAGGTTCTTGTACAAACTTTGATGAGATAACAGTTGAAAATACAAATCCTGATGTAGCATTAATTACTGCACCCGGACCGACAAACAGAGAAATCTGTTCAAATTCAGTTTCGATTCAAGCAAATGTTCCGGCATTCGGAACAGGACAATGGTCTGTTAGTTCAGGAACAGCAACGTTTGTTGATGATACTAACTTCTCAACAGTTGCAAACGGTTTAGCTCCCGGTTCCAATACTTTAACTTGGACAATCTCAAACGGTTCGTGTACAAGTTCGGCAGATTTAATTATAACTAACAGTGAAGTTGCTTCAGAGGCAGGTCCTAATCAGATTTTATGTGCTGATGCTACTGTTCTTAATGCTCTTAATGTTAGTACAACCTATCCTTTCCAAGGAGTAGGGCATTGGACAAATGTAAGTAGTAACGGTGCCGTAATTACGAATTCTTTAGCAGAGAATACAGCTGTAAGTAATCTGCCGGTAGGAACAACAACTTTTATGTGGACTGTTGAAAACAGTATATGTTCAACAAATGATATAGTGCTTATTTCGAATAATACAGTAACAGCAACAGCTCTTGATGCACAAACTTGTAATTCTGATATACTGTCATTAACCGGAAATACTCCCGGCCCGGGAGAAACAGGAACATGGACATGTTTCACTGCGGGTGTTACATTTGATGATTCAAATGTTTATAATACAGCTGCTCATAATTTAGGAGTCGGTATTAACAATTTTGTTTGGACTATAAATAATGCAGATTGCTCAACTGATGCAAATATTGTTGTTACCTCAATTAATCCTCTTGCTGATGCAGGACCAGATCAAAATAATTTATGTGATAACTTTACATTTATGGGTGCTGTCAATCCGACACCTGGAACAGGTGTTTGGTCTGTTCTTTCAGGTTTGGGAACATTTGCCGATGCTTCTGATAATGTAACTTATGTCTCCGGTATTCAACAAGGAATTAATACATACAGATGGACTGTTACAGAAAGTGGCTGTGTTCGAACTTCTGATGTTACAATTATTAACAACTTACCATCGGTAGGGGCAGGCTCTGACCAATCAACATGTAATAATAACGTTACATTGTCAGGTACAAATCCGGGTGGCGGAGAGTCCGGTGTCTGGAATCAAATTGCCGGTATTACTGCAATAATTACAAACAGTGTTCAATTTAATACAACAGTTACCGGCTTGTCAAACGGAGCAAATATTTTTGAATGGACTATTTCAAATGCTTTATGTAGTGCAAGTGATGAAGTTACAATAACATTCAACGAAGTAATTGCAGATGCAGGTCTTGATAATTCTACTTGTAACGGAACATATGCTCTTATGGCAGTTGATCCTTCTCCGGGAACGGGTTATTGGGAAGCTGTCGGTGCCGGAACATTCTCAGATATATCTATGTTTAATTCAAATGTAACAGGTTTAAATAACGGACCCAATACTTTAAGATGGCATCAATCTTATGCAGGATGTTCAGACTATGATGATGTAGTTATAACTAATAATGAAGTTTCCGTTAATGCCGGTTTAGACCAAGCATTATGTACAGATAATACAATATTGGTAGGAAATAATCCGGGAGCAACCGGCTCAGGAAATTGGACTCGTTCAGGCGGAAGCGGAACAATTACAATCCCGAGTTTTTACAATTCTCCCGTAACAGGTTTAAGTAAAGGGATAAATATATTTACATGGACAATAACTGACGGACCTTGTAGTAACTCAGACGAGGTTATTATAAATAACGATGAAATAACCGATGTTAATGCAGGGGTAGATCAAAATGTTTGTGATACTTATGCAACTTTGGCGGCACTTGCTCCGCAATCCGGTGAATCCGGATATTGGACAGTTGCAGGTGGCACAGCCGTATTTAATAATTCAGATTCTTATACAACAGATGTTACAGGTTTAGTTCAAGGAGACAACAGATTAGTCTGGACTTTAACTAACGGAATCTGTAATGCTTCTGATACAGTTGTTGTTACAAATAATTCTCCGACTGTTGCATTGGTTTCTCCTGATGCTGAGATATGCAGTAATATTTATACATTAGTAGGTAATATACCGGGAGGAGGAGAATCCGGGATTTGGACTAAAGAATTTGGTGCATCTGCAACAATTGTTAATCCTACATCTAACATTACTACAGCACTTTCAATAGGTGCGGGTTCTAATACTTTCAGGTGGACAATATCTAATGCATTATGTGATTCTTATGATGATATTGTTATTACAAATAATACAATAACAACTGATGCAGGTTTAGATGCTTCATTATGTACAGATACAACGGTATTATCTGCTGATAATCCTGCTCCGGGAATCGGGCTGTGGACGGTCGTAAATTCAGCAGGAACACCGATATTTGATAATGCTTCTGCTTATAACACAATTGTAAGAAATCTTGCAAACGGCTCTAATATATTCAAATGGACAGCTACAAAAGGCGGTTGTTCAGCTTGGGATATTGTTACTATTTCAAACGATATTCCTACAACAGCTGATGCAGGTCCGGACGAAACCGTATGTGACGGAACTGTTAATTTGAAGGCAAATAATCCTTCTGTAGGAACAGGTGTTTGGACAAGGTTAGGAGGTGCGGGTGTAATTGCAAATCCAAGTAATTATAATACACTTGTAACAGGTTTAAGCTCAGGCGGAAATACTTTCAGGTGGACAATTACCGAAGGTATGTGTGAATCATACAGTGATGTATTAATTACAAATGAACTTGTATATGCATCGGCAGGAATGGATGATAATATTTGCGGTAACTCTTACGGTCCGTTAAACGGTAATCAACCGGGAGCAGGCGAAACAGGAATTTGGACTGTAACAGGCGGTACAGGAATTTTTGCAAATCCGACTTTATATAATACAAGTATAAGCGGTTTATCTCAAAGCGAAAATGTATTAACTTGGACAGTTACAAGAGGTTCATGTTCAAATTCTGCAAATGTAAGTATTTTTGATAATACCCCTTCTCCTGCTTCTGTCAGCAATGACCAAGAAGTTTGTGATGATTTTACTGTAATTGCGGGTAATCCGCCGACAACCGGTGTAGGAGTATGGTCGGTTGCGGCAGGTAGCGGAGATTTTGATAACTCTCTTGCAAATACTACAACTGTCAGAAATATAGGCCCTGATATTAATATTTTCAGATGGACAATTACAAACGGTACATGTACGAATGCAGCTGATATTACTGTAACAAATAATTCTGTAACAGCTGTAGTAGGCGACAGTATATTTGTTTGCGGAACTGATGCATACTTAAACGGTAATGAACCGACAGCAGGACAAACAGGAGTTTGGACAAGAACTGCCGGAACAGGTATTATTGTGAACAGTACATTATATAATACTGCTGTTACCAACTTAAATGTAGGTATCAATAAATTCAGATGGTCAATAAGTAACGGAACTTGTAGTGCTTATGCAGATTTAGTTGTTACTAATAATTTATATGATGCTACAGCAAGTGTTGCAGGACCGACTGTAATTTGTGTTGATTCTGCTGATTTACTCGGCAATATTCCGATACAAGGTAGTACAGGACATTGGGAAGTATTTGCAGGTGGTGGTGTGTTTGATGATTTTACCAGCCCGACAGCAAGAATAAATAATTTAAATAAAGGAGAAAATACTTTAAGATGGTTTATAACAAAAGCAGGATGTTCAAACTTTGCAGATGTCTCGATTACTAATAATATGGTAAGTGCATTAGCCGGAGCTGATGTTATAACATGCGGAAACGATGCTAATTTATCTGCGAATGAATTATTGCCGGCTGAAAACGGTTTGTGGACATTGGTTGCAGGTACTGGTACAATTCTTACTCCCTCTAATAATGAGACAATTATAACAGGACAAAGCTCAGGTGTAAGTGTTTACAGATGGACTGTTTGGGGCAACGGATGTATGGATGATGATATTGTACAAGTAAATGAGAATTCATTCTTAACAGAAGCAGGACCTGCTCAAACTGTTTGTAATACAGATGCAACTCTTACAGGACAAGATCCGACACCGGGAACAGGTATTTGGACAACAGGTTCAGGAGTTACGATAAATACACCCACGAATTATATAACAACAGTTACGGGATTACAAGATAATTCTCCTCATACATTTAGATGGACAGTAAGTAAAAACGGTTGTTCGTCTTGGGACGAGGTAGTTATTACAAATAACTTAGTTCATGCTTATGCAGGAACAGACCAGTCTGTTTGTTTTTCAAATGCTGTTTTAGGTGCTCAAAACCCTGTTGCAGGAAACGGACTTTGGAATATAACATCCGGTTCAGGTATAATTACGACACCGAGCTATTATGCTTCTACAGTTACAGGTTTAAATGCAGGTACAATTACATTAACTTGGACTGTAAGTCACGAAAATTGCACAGATGCCGATAATATGATTATTATTAATAATATGGTAGAAGCAACTGCAGGTGCAAATCAAGCAGTTTGTGCAGATTTTACTAATTTAACGGGAGATCAAGCACAAGCCGGAGGATACGGTATATGGACAACTGCCGGAGGACCGGGCATCGTTCAAACTCCGTCAGCATTTAATACATTAGTAACAGGCTTACAAAGAGGTGTAAATACTTTCCGTTGGACTGTTTATGAAAATTCATGTGACAACGGAGGAGATTTAGTACAAGTTATTAATAATACATTTGATGCATTTGCAGGTTTAGATCAAACTTTAAATCCGCTTCAAACAAATACATATTTCAATGCTGAATTGTTAGCAAATCAAACAGGACAATGGTCAATATTATCCGGTAGCGGAAATATACATACTGACACAAGTCCTACATCTTATGTTTACAATATGCCTACAGGTACTAATATATTTACTTGGACAGTACATAATAATGTTACAGGATGTAATGATGACGATGATGTTGCTATTATTGTTGCTAATTTTGTACCGTATGCAGGGGAAGATCAAGTTGTTTGTGTTGACACAGCTAAATTAAATGCAAGGGTTGAAACAGGTGCAAGTTCTCATACATGGTCAATTGTTAGCGGCGGCGGAGTGTTTGATGATATCTATGATTCGAATACAGTAGTAAGAGGGATTAATCACGGAGCAAATGTTTACAGATGGACGGTTACTTTTATCGGTTATTCAAATTATGATGATGTTGTTATTTTCAATGATTCAATATTTGTAAGTGCCGGTGATGATGTTGTTACATGTGACCGTGAGCACATTATGAATGCTCAACAGATTTTAGATCCGGACAGTGTTTGGTGGTCTCCGGTCGGAATAGGAGGAGGTACAATTGTTACCAATACAGCTTGGAATACGCATATAACAGGTTTGGAGCCAGGAGACAGCTATTTTGAGTGGTATGTAAGTAACGGAAATTGTATATCTCGTGATACAGTAATGTTACATTATAATTTACCGCCGATTGCTCAATTTGAAACTGATCCGACAGAATTCTGTGCACCTGCCTTAGTTACAATTAACAATACATCAACTGCTTATGGCGGCTATAATATACCGACTGAATTCCATTGGGTAATTGAAGATTTTGCTATGCCGAACACGTACGATGTAAATGATGATGTATTATATACATTTACAAATACGGCGGAGTGGGATTCAATATACACCATAAGATTAGTTGCAATTGATACATTTACAATGTGTACAGATACATTCTATTCAACTGTAACTGCATCAGCAGGACCCAAGGTTGAGTTTGAGGTAAGACCGAATGAACCGCAAAGAATTCCTAATGCAATCTTTACATTCCAAAATAAGAGTGCAACTGATTTGATTTCTTATGAATGGGATTTCGGAAATGCTGATAACAGATATGATACATACTATGTAGGTTCTTTCGATTATGAATATCAAATTGCAGGTACTTATGTTGTTACATTAGAAGGAGTAAGCGGAGGACAATGTACAGGAACTTATACAGATACTGTTGTAGTACTTCCTGCTTGTCCGTTCTCTTGGAATGAGGGCAGTACAGTAGCGGAAGGATGTCAAGAATTAACGGTTGAGTTCTATAATGATGTTTACTACGCAGATAATCAGAGCTTTACAAAATGGCATTTCTACGGACCTAATGATGATGTACCTGCCGGTGTGGACAGAGATACTTCGACTTTTGTAAATGACCCTGTTTATACTTATCCTGAACCGGGGAATTATCATCCGTATATTACGGCATGGAATGCATCATGCGGTTCAGAAACAATGCCTTATTATACAAGAGTTGATACTGTAATAGTTTATACAAAACCGATTGTTGATTTTGATGTTGCTCCGAGATTAATTATGTTGCCCGATCAATTATTAACATGTTTTAATTATTCTGAATATGGTGACAGGTATTTCTGGAACTTCGGAGATTCTATTACAGCCGATAATTATCTTGAATTCCCGCAACATCAATATACTGAACCGGGAGCATATGATATTTCACTGGCTGTTTGGACAGTAAATGATTGCTTTGCCTCGGATACATTATATAATATTGTATATGTTGAAGAAGAAGGATCAATTGAGTTTCCGAATGCGTTTACACCTAGTCCGAACGGTTCTAACGGAGGTGTTTATCCTTGCGGAGATAAATATACTGTGGATAAAGATAATTTAAATGATGTATTTTATCCGAAACAAAGCGGTGTTGTAACTTACAATCTTGAAATTTATAACAGATGGGGAGAAAAAATCTTTGTCAGTGATGATTTATGTGTAGGTTGGGACGGCTATGTTAAAGGAGTGTTAGCACCGCAAGATGTTTATGTCTGGAAAGTATCCGTAATTTATAAAAACGGTGAACCGGAAAGAAAATACGGAAGTGTTACTTTATTGAGATAATAATTATTTAAAAACTAAAAAAAGCCGAACGTAAGTTCGGCTTTTTTTAGTTTCATTTTTTTGCAACCTTTTTTATAATTCCCTGACTAATGCTCCCCATTTTTTGTCAATTACAAAATTATGTTTTAGATAATAGTTTCCGAATAAGAAATGAGCTTTTATTGTTTTGATTCCTTGTGCTTTCATTCTTGTGAAAAAATCTTCCATCATTGCCGAGCCTATTCCTTTACCGTGTAATGGAGATGTAACAGCCATTCCGTCAATTAATACAACATTTTCATCTAATTCTTTATAGCATAAACCACCGATAACACGTTCATTTGAGTCTGTAAGAATATAGTGTCTATCCGGTTTTGAAATTTCTTTAGGATAATTCTCTTTAAAAAATAATTTATAAAGTTCACCTACTTCAAACGCTTCAAGAGGTTCTCTCATAGTGTATTCAGTATTGTTTTTGTCTTTTAAAATTGAACGGACGATAACATGTTCGTCTTTTTTTTCTCCTATTGTTAAAATATCGACTTTTTGTTTTGTTTTAATTCCCGGGAAAACCATTTTTCCGAAAATATTCTTTTCTGAACTGTTCTTTAATACAGATTGTAAATCAGAAAGTTCTGTTAGTTGTATTGGTAAATGATTTATATTTTCTGACATTTTATTTATCAGTATATCGAAATATGAAACAACTTCTTTGTCTGAATCTTTAAAAAATGTTTCTCTGTAAAATTTATATCTGATAATTTCCGGAAATTTCCCTAAAGCATATAAATCAAACAGTTCTGCTATGGTTTGCTCTTTAGCTGTGATACTTGCTTTTTTACTTTTCTTAACCCAATCAGAATATCTGTCAATTGCATTAAAAAGAGCTAAGGGTAAATAAATTCTTCCTTTAAAATCTTTTAAATATTCTTTTAATGTTTCATATATTTCAAGTTCATTTTCTTTTAAAGCAGGTTTGTTTTCGTATTCTGAAATAAGCTTTTTAAAAAGAAGTCTTGATTTTTTTTCTCCCAAAGCTTCAACACACGCATGATATATCCATCTTGTTTTTATATGTTTTTTTAATAATGGATAATGTGCTGTTGCTTTTTTATAAAAGTTTTTTAACATTGCCGAAATTAAAGAGCTGATTTGTGCATTTTTATTCCAACCGGAAAGAGAAATAACTACTGAATTATCAGAGAAGTCATTTTCAGGAAGTGCAACATTTCCGGGAGATACAAAACCGGGCATTATTTCTTGATTGCTGTTGTGCCAAACTCTGAAGAATGCACTCATTGAGCGGATATATATTTTTCTCCACGTATTTGCTTGTTCTATTTGTCCGAATGCTTGCATTTCTGCAATAGCTCTTATTTTGTCCCATGCCGTAAGCATACTTAAATAACCCGAAATAATAATTTTTTCAGAAGGATTACTACATCCGAATATTGTAAGGGAAGGACTGTCAAAGGGGTATCCGCCTATTGCAATCATTCTGTATAAAGTTTCGAGTCCTTTTTGAGTTTTTAATTTTTCATCAATTGCAATATGCAAATCGTAATGTTTACCTTTTTTTGTATTAATGCTCATTCTGTAATGCTTTGTGTTTCTGTAACTTTTAACACGTGAAACCCAAATGTTATTTTTTGCAATTAATTTAAGATCGAAATTGTATTCGTCATAAATTAAAATAAGTGCTTGTTTAAGAGTATTACTTGAAGCTAATTTTGTTGTCAGTTCTTTTTTATTATCTTCTGAAATTCCTTCGTCAAAAACTAATAAAGATTTCCATTCTTTTTCAGTGTAAATTTTTGATGTTTTGCTTATTTGTTTTTTGAATCCTTCAAATAATTCATAAAAATATTTATGTGCTTTTTTTGATAAAACAGGTTCATTTTTTAACAGCATCCATGAAGCAAATTCGGCTCTGATTGATTTGTAATATTTCGGATGATTTATTCCGAAGTTCAGAAGCAGCCTGAAAATTGTGTCGAATTGTTTTCTTGTTTGTTTGTCGGCAGGCCATTTCATTTCATTTCTGTAATGAAACATTCGTTTTCTTAAGCTGTCAAAATGTTGAAAAGCAAATGTGTTTTTTGCTAAAGTTCTTATTGACTGCTCATTAAGAAATGTTTTGCCTGAATTAATAAATGCAGGAAGAAGTTCTGAGAAGTTAGGCTCCGGATCTTTTGTTAATAAAATTCGATATGCACTAACTCTGATTTCTTCATCTTTATGACAGGCTAAGGCTTCTAATCTTCTGCGAATAATTTCTGCTTTATTTTTATCAGATTGGGTAAATATTTTTTCAATTTGTTTAAGGCTGATTAACGATGTTTTAGTGTCAGAGTGTAATGTTTCTGATAGTAAGGTGTTTAGAAAGGTAAGGTCAGCATCAATAATATTTAAAATTTGAGGTATTTCTCCCGGGTGGTAAGTTCTTATATCTTTTTTCGGAACACGTAATTGAGGAGAAATATTCTTTAAAGGTAAATCAAAGCTTACCTTACAAGGTGAAAAAGATATAAGTTCAGGGTTTCCTGCCCAAAGTTTGGGTTGTCTGACAATTATTCCCAAATCAACTTTTTTATCATATATTTTATATTCTAAATCTCCGATTAAATAAATATTTTCTTTATAAGATTTTTGTATTCTTAATTTTTGTTTAGTTACTTTATTGTAGATGCCTTCTTTATCAGAAATTATATCAGTTTCTAATATTCCGATATCTCTGTAGAACCATCTGGGAATTACAATTTCAAAATTTTTCTTTTTAATAAGAATAAAATCTTTTTCATATAACTTACTTATTAATTCTGAAAAGTTTTTTTCTATATTCTTTCTTTTAAATGAACCTTTTGCGGTTATCTCCCCTTTTTCTTTTAAAAATTCTCTGTTTGCTATGCTGAAATTTATTACGCGTTCATACGGTGCCGAATCTTTATTTGCTGTTGTAATTATTTGGTGGAAATATTCATTAATATTATCATCTTTACTTCCGGAAGTTAATACCGGATCTTCAAAATCGGGAACAATTAAAAGCACATTATACGGTTTTCCGTCACCGATTAAAAATGTTTGCTTAATCCCGGGGACTCCTGCAAATTTCTTTTCTATCATTCCGGGAGCAATTGTTTGTCCTTTGTTATTTTTGTAAATGTCTTTTACTCTGTCAATAATCTCATGATGACCGTTATTGTCAATTTTAAAAATATCGCCTGTTGATAACCAATAATCTTCTTCGTGAGGATAAGGAATTATGTCTTCCGGTCCTGCATCTTCTAAATATTTTGCCAGATAATGACTTTTAATTTCAAGTTCACCATTTTCTTTTAATCTTGTTTTTGTTCCCGGTAAAGGAATCCCTGTTGAGTTTTCTTTGTAGTCATAAGAAGGTGTCATCGTAATTCCTCCGGTTGCTTCTGTCATTCCGAAACCGCTGTTTAGTGTAATTCCGTGTTTATGAAAATATCTGAATATTTTCGGGTCAAGATAACCGGCTGCTGATAAGCCCCAATGAAGATTTTTACCCGTTATGCTTTTTATTACTTTCTGCTGTTCTTTTTCATCTTCAATTCCTTCTGTGGCTTTTATACATTTCTCATAAATTTGCCCCCAACGAATAGGAACGCTTATAAAACCTGTAGGATGCTCTTTAGGAAATAAAGATAATAAAGTTGCCGAAGACGAATTTCCTGCAAAAATATATGTGCCGCCCCAAAAAATAGTACCTGTTAATTCCAGAAATCTGCCGAATGTATGGAATAGCGGTAAATAACATATCAGTTTTTCATTTTTTCCGACTTGCGGTAATGCTGCCGCACGTGCAAATCGTTTACTGATAATATTGTAAATTGAGAAAGAAACTCCTTTCGGCATTCCTGTACTTCCGGAAGTAAACATTGTTGTTGCAACTTGGTTTATTTTCTTCCTTTCTCTTTTATTTAAAATTTCATCAGCTTTTTGTAACGATATTTTCTTACATTCTTTACTCAGAAAATAATCTGCATCTTTATTTTTTGCTGTATTAATGTGCGTAACAATTATTTTAATTTTTTTGTCAATATTTTTGACTGCAGCCGTAACAATTTTTAATCTTTCTGAAGTATCAGTAATAATAATATCAATATTTAATTTCTCAATAATATGTTTTAATATATCTTCATTAAAATGAATATTTAGGGGTGTATTAAAAATATCGTATGACAAGCAGGCTAAATCAGAAATTGCTCCTTCAATACTGTTATTCATGTATAAAGCAACTTTCGGATTTTTTTTATTTATGGAATATATAAATGCTGCTATTTCTTTTATATGATGAAAAACTTGTTTGTACGTCCATTCGACAACTCGGGGTTTTGACCGGTCTTTAAATAATATTTTTTCAGGATGCTCATCAACACGCTGTTTAATCATAGAAAGCAAACTGTATTCTGTTTTTTGAATTATTTCAAATACTAAGTTTGCCCATTCTTCTCTTTTTTTTTGTGATTTTAAAGAACATAAAAAATTAATTTTTCCGGTATAGTTTAAAAAAATGTATAGATATTTTGTGTTAATTTTGCCTTCCAAAAGTTCTTTTTTTGCAGAACTTATAATATTTGTAGCTTCTTTATTTGTAAAGTCTTTTTTTATTATATCGGGCAAATCGTTTAACTTGTTCATTACTGTTATTTTCGATTATTTATAGAAACTACAAAAATAGCAGAAACTTAAATTTATCAGCTAAAAATAAACAATAATAATTCCCAATTTACAATTAGAAGGTAATCTGATTATTATCAGATAGTTTTTAATGATTGCTATTAAAAGTAAATATGATAACATATAGATTCCAAGGGGTTTATGCAAATATTTTAAGAGCTAATGAGCAATTTGGTATTATTGTAACTTTGTCTTATTTTTACAGAAAATCAGGAGATTTAATTTGTTAATTAACTAATGTAAAATGAGAGAATTAGAAGTATTAATGAACCCGAATAAACTTGTTCAGCACCTGAAGAAACCTGCAAGTGAATTTACAAGATACGATATTATTAAATTTATAGATGATAATAATATTGAAATGTTAAATTTCAGATATGTCGGTGAAGACGGAAAATTAAAAACATTAAATTTTGTAATTACGGGAAAAAATTACCTTGAATCAATTCTTTCAACAGGAGAGCGTGTTGACGGTTCAAGTTTATTCTCATATATTCATGCCGAAACCAGTGACTTGTATGCAATACCTCGATTCAGTACGGCATTTGTAAACCCTTTTACGGAAAAAACCACTTTGGATATTATGTGTTCTTTTTATACAAAGGACGGAAATCCGCTTGAAAGTGCTCCCGAATATATTTTAAAGAAAGCTCATCAAGTTTTCAAAAAAGAAACAGGATATTCTTTTAAAGCAATGGGAGAACTCGAATATTATATAATCGGTAAAAATGACGATTTATACCCTGCAGTTGATCAAAAAGGTTATCATTCATCGCTTCCGTTTACAAACTATGAAAACTTACGTTTGGAAGCAATGCAACTTATTGCACAATGCGGAGGTAAAATAAAATATGGGCATTCCGAAGTGGGCAATTTTAAAGACGGGGACTTTATGTATGAACAGCATGAAATTGAGTTTATGCCTGTTGACCCGGAAAAAGCCGTTGAGCAACTTATTATTGCAAAATGGATTTTAAGAATGCTCGGAAAAAAGTACGGAGTACTTATCAGTTTTGCTCCGAAAATTACTGTCGGAAAGGCAGGAAGCGGTATTCATGTTCATTTTCAGGTAGATAAAGATGATGTAAATGTAATGGCAGGTGAAGTAGGCTTAACTGATGTTGCTAAAAAAGCTATTGCAGGAATTTTAGATAAAGCACAATCTTTAACTGCATTCGGAAATACAATTCCGACATCCTATCTTCGTTTAGTTCCGCATCAAGAAGCTCCTACAATGGTTTGTTGGGGAGACAGTAACCGCTCTGTTTTAGTTCGTGTTCCGCTTGGTTGGATTGCAAAAACAAATATGATTAAAGATGCAAATCCGCAAGAAAGGGGAGAGGTGCCTTATGTAACCGGTAAACAAACAGCAGAATTCAGAGTTCCTGACGGTTCGGCAGACTTATACCATCTTTTTGCAGGGATTATTCTTGCAGCAAAGAACGGAATTTTAAACCCTGACTCCTTACAACGTGCCGAAGAACTGTATGTAAATGTTAATATTTTTGAGAAAGAAAATAAACATATTTTAGACAGACTTGTTGCCTTGCCGCAATCGTGCTCACAATCAGCAGATTATCTTGAAAGTGAAAGGTCTTTTTATGAAAACGAGAATGTTTTTCCGAAAGGAACTATTAATGCATTTATTTCTAAATTAAAATCTTATAAAGATGAGAAATTAAGTGAAGAATTATTCGGCAAAAAAGATAAAATTAAAGAACTTGTTGAAAAATATATCCATTGTATGTAAATTAAGAAGTCACGGTGTGAATTTATATTAAGTTAAATGATTCACACCGAGACTACTATTCTAAATAATCTTACATCTTCTCAATTAACCCCTCAATAATTTTAGTCATTTTCGGTTCAACCGAGCCTGCAACGTCTTGAACTTCTTCATGAGTTGTTTCATCAGTCGGGTCATCGGTTTCACTTACATTTGTGATTACTGACATACCAAATATACGCATTCCTTGATGATGTGCAACAATTACTTCCGGCACGGTTGACATACCGGTTGCATCTGCTCCGAAAAGATGGAATAATCGATATTCGGCAGGAGTTTCAAGCGTAGGACCGGAACTTCCGATGTAAATTCCTTGATGAACAGTAATATCAACATCTTTTGCAAGCTCTTCCGCAATTTTAATGTATCCCTTATTATAAACATTACTCATATCCGGAAAACGAACCCCGAGTTCTTTAAAGTTTCTCCCGTGAAGCGGATGTTCGGGAAAATTATTAATATGGTCATTAATAATCATTAAATCACCTTGTCGGAATTTTGGGTTCATTCCGCCTGCTGCATTTGAAACAATTAATTTTGTTGCTCCCAAAAAATGCATAACTCTTACAGGAAATGTAACTTCTTTCATCCCGTATCCCTCATAATAATGAAAACGTCCCTGCATTGCAACAACATTCTTTCCGCCGAGTTCTCCGAAAACTAATTGGCCTGAATGTCCTTCAACTGTTGATACAGGAAAGTTTGGAATGTCCTCATATTTTATTACTGTCGCATTATTAATTTTATTTCCGAGTCCTCCTAAACCGCTGCCCAGAATAATAGCAACTTCCGGTTGTGTTGATATTTTTGACTTTAAAAAGTCGGCTGTTTCTTTAAATTTTGTTAGCATATTTTTATTTTTTTATTTATTCATATTTTTGGATTGTAAATATAGAAAAAAATCCTTTTGAAACAATTGCTTAATACGACATTCTTAAAATAAGCCTATTTTTTGTATTTTTGACAACTCAAAACTTAAGTATCAAACATCAAATATCTATAATCTTATGTCTAACATCTCAAATATCAAATCTCAAAAAAAATATCAAGCAAAGAATCATATAAGAATAGTAACGGCAGCATCGCTTTTCGACGGGCATGATGCGGCAATTAACGTAATGCGAAGAATAATTCAAAGTACGGGAGCAGAAGTAATTCATCTCGGACATAATCGCTCCGTACAAGAAATTGTTGACTGTGCCGTACAAGAAGATGTTCAGGCAATTGCAATAACATCCTATCAAGGCGGGCATATTGAGTTTTTTAAATATATGAAAGATTTGCTCGAAGAAAAAGGCAGACCTGATATTAAAATTTTTGGCGGCGGCGGCGGAGTTATCCTTCCTGAAGAAATAAAAGAACTGCAAGAATACGGTATAACAAGAATATATTCGCCCGATGACGGTAGAGAAATGGGATTGCAAGGTATGATTAACGACCTTTTGCAAAAGTCTGACTTCTCTTTTGAACTTTCTGATTACCATAGTATTGCAAATATAAAAAAGAAAGATGTAAATTCAATTGCTCGTTTAATAACTATTGCCGAATGTTGTAATAATAAAGTTTCCGGTATTTTACAAGAAATACGAAAAATTGTAAAAACTAAAAAAATACCGGTTCTTGGAATTACAGGTACGGGAGGTTCAGGCAAATCATCTTTGGTTGACGAGCTTGTTCGCAGATACCTTGATGATTTTAACGAAAAAACAGTTGCAATAATTTCGGTTGACCCTTCAAAACGCAAAACAGGCGGAGCATTACTCGGTGATCGTATTCGTATGAACAGTATAAACGATAAGCGTGTTTATATGCGTTCTTTGGCAACTCGTCAGGCAAATTTGGCGATGTCTCCTTTTGTTAAAGATGCGGTTGATATTGCAAAAATTGCAGATTACGATTTAATTATTCTAGAAACTTCAGGTATAGGGCAGTCTGATACTGAAATCACAGAACACAGCGATATTGCAATGTACGTTATGACACCCGAATACGGTGCTGCAACACAGTTAGAGAAAATAGATATGCTTGATTTTGCAGATATTATTGCAGTAAATAAATCAGATAAAAGAGGTGCAGTTGATGCAATCAGAGACGTTAAAAAACAGTATCAAAGAAATCACGAACTTTTTGATATTGAAACAGATAAAATGCCGGTTTACGGAACGGTTGCTTCGCAATTTAATGACAGCGGGGTTAATGAATTGTATTTTGCTTTAATGAAATTAATTACAGAAAAAACATCTGTTAATTTTATCAATAAAGAAAATATAAAGGAAGTTAAACATGAAAAATTGCAAATTATTCTGCCGAAGCGAGTGAGGTATTTGTCAGAAATTTCTGAAACTATTCGTTCTTATAATGATTGGACAGAGAAGCAAGCAGAGATTGCACGAAATTTATTTGCTTACAAAACAACCTTTGAGCACCTGAAAGACCTTGAAGCATCTGAAACTATAAAAAAACTTTATGAAGAAACAGAACTCGACCTCGACCTGCGAAACAAAAAAATCATTGAAAGCTGGGAAGAGAAAGTTGAGAATTATGCAGGAGATGAATTTATTTACAAAGTAAGAAACAAAGAAATTAAAGTTAAAACTTTTTCTGAAAGTCTTTCGCATTTAAAAATTCCAAAAATTTCATTACCTAAATATAAAGATTGGGGCGAAATTTTAAAATGGAACTTACGTGAAAATGTTCCGGGAGAATTTCCGTATGCAGCAGGAGTTTTTCCGTTTAAACGTGAAGGAGAAGACCCTACAAGAATGTTTGCAGGCGAAGGCGGACCCGAAAGAACAAATAAACGATTTCATTACGTTTCATTCGGAATGCCTGCAAAAAGATTATCAACTGCATTCGACAGTGTAACTCTTTACGGCGAAAATCCTGACCGCAGACCCGATATTTACGGAAAAATAGGAAACTCCGGTGTTTCGATAGCTTGCCTTGATGATGCAAAAAAATTATATTCAGGTTTTGAACTTACAGATTCTGCAACTTCGGTTTCAATGACAATCAACGGACCGGCTCCTATTATGACGGCATATTTTATGAATGCCGCAATTGACCAAGAATGCGAAAAATACATTAAAGAAAACGGCTTAGAAAAAGAAATTGAAGAAAAAATAAATGCAATTTATAAAGCAGAAGGAACGCAACGACCCAAATATCAAGGAGATTTACCCGAAGGAAATAACGGTTTGGGATTAATGCTTCTCGGTGTAACGGGAGATGAAGTTCTGCCGAAAGATGTTTACGAAAAAATAAAAACAGAAACAATTACAAAAGTAAGAGGAACCGTTCAAGCTGATATTTTAAAAGAAGACCAAGCACAAAACACTTGCATTTATTCAACCGATTTTTCATTGAAATTAATGGGCGATATGCAAGAATATTTCATAAATAATGGTGTCCGTAATTTTTATTCTGTTTCAATTTCAGGTTATCATATTGCCGAAGCAGGAGCAAATCCTATCAGCCAGCTTGCATTTACGCTTGCCAACGGTTTCACTTACGTGGAATATTATGTTTCCAGAGGAATGGATATTAATAAATTTGCACCGAACCTATCATTCTTTTTTTCGAACGGATTAGACCCCGAATATTCTGTTATGGGACGAGTTGCACGTTTAATTTGGGCAAAAGCAATGAAGCAAAAATATGGTGCGGACGACCGTTCGCAAAAATTAAAATATCATATCCAAACTTCCGGTCGTTCTTTACATGCACAAGAAATTGATTTTAATGATATTCGCACAAGTTTGCAAGCACTTTATGCAATTTATGATAATTGTAACTCCTTGCATACCAATGCTTATGATGAGGCGATTACAACACCTACAGAGGAAAGTGTAAGACGTGCAATGGCAATACAACTTATTATAAATCATGAACTTGGTTTGGCAAAAAATCAAAATCCGCTGCAAGGAGCTTTCATTATTGAAGAACTTACCGATTTAGTTGAAGAAGCCGTTTTAACGGAATTTGACCGCATTACTGAACGTGGCGGAGTTCTCGGAGCAATGGAAACCATGTATCAACGCAGTAAAATACAAGAAGAAAGTTTGTATTATGAAAATTTAAAACATACGGGCGAACTTCCTATTATGGGTGTAAATACTTTCTTATCATCACAAGGCTCACCAACGGTTACACCAGGTGAAGTTATAAGAGCAACTGAAGAAGAAAAAGAATATCAAATTAAAATGCTTGAACAACTTCATAAAACAAAAGAAAATAGAGCAGGGGATAGACTTGAAAGCTTAAAACAGGCATCAAAACAAAATAAAAATATTTTTGCCGAACTTATGGAAACCGCAAAAGTTTGCTCAATCGGGCAAATAACGGGAGCATTATTTCAAGTCGGTGGGCAGTATAGGAGGAATATGTAAGAGATAAAAGTTATGAATAAAACAATTCTTATTACATTAATGTCAATTCTTATATTTGGTTGCAGTACAGGTAAATATGTTTCTGATTATAAGCAAATAAAGAAGTCAATTGATACACTTGTTGTGTTATTACCGATGGTGATAATAGATGAGGTTGACTTTCAGGGTAAAAGGATGGCTGACGACAAACTTGAAAAAGATATTAGAGAAAAAATTGTAAATAAGACATATGATATGCTTATACAAAAGTATGAAATCAAAGAAAATCTTTATAGAAAAGAATATAATGATGAAAATATTGAAGACATACGGAGTTTAGTTATGAAAATTAAGAATTCTCCAAATCCGATAAATAATTTATTTTTTCCCGGCACTATTTTTCAAAACTATGAGATTAAAACAGATAAATGTTTTTTACTCATTTATCTAAAAGGACATTATACTTTAGGAGTAGGACCATATGGACCACCCGGAATATTAGGAGATGGCGTAAGAATATACCTTCCGCCTACAAGATTTGCTGATAAAGAAATAGGAGTATTATTATTTAATGAAAACAAAGAAGTTTTATATTATAATTTTATTTCCTCTGCAAATGACCCAAGAATAAAAGAGTTATTAGAAAGAGATCTTATGAAAGTTCTTAAACCAATCTATTATAGATAAAAAAATCTTGCCCTAAATAATCAAATTATTATCTTTGAATTTTATTTTCAGAAAATTAATTTATTAAATCAAAATTTATAATTCATAATTCAAAAAGATATGGCATTCAAAAATATAAAACCCGGAGTTCTTCATGGAGAAGATATTCAAAAACTTTTTAAAATTGCACAAGAAAACAACTTTGCAATACCGGCAGTAAATGTAGTCGGTTCTCATTCCGTAAATGCAGTGCTTGAAGCTGCCGCAAAAGCAAATTCTCCCGTTATGATTCAGTTTTCAAGCGGAGGAGCCCAGTTTTTTGCAGGTAAAAGCTTAAATAATGATAATCATTCAGCACAAATTCTCGGAGGAATCGCAGGAGCAAAATATGTTCATTCGGTAGCGGAAGCATACGGTGTTCCCGTAATTTTACATACCGACCATGCAGCAAAAAAACTACTTCCTTGGATTGACGGACTTCTTGAAGAAGGGCACAAACATTTCATGAAATACGGTAAACCTCTTTTCAGTTCGCACATGTTAGATTTATCGGAAGAAACTCTCGAAGAAAATATTGAAATTTCCGAAAAATACCTTAAAGACATGAGCAAAATAGGAATGACTTTGGAAATTGAACTCGGTATTACAGGTGGAGAAGAAGACGGTGTTGATAATGAGGATGTTGACGAATCAAAACTTTACACACAACCTGAACATGTTGATTATGCTTACACAAAACTATCAGCAATAAGTGATAAATTTACAGTCGCAGCATCTTTCGGAAATGTGCATGGAGTTTATAAACCCGGAAATGTAAAACTTACCCCGAAAATTCTTTTAAATTCTCAAAAATATATTCAAGAAAAACATAATCTTACAGACAGTGAGCCTGTTAATTTTGTTTTTCACGGAGGCTCAGGTTCTTCTCACGAAGAAATAAGAGAGGCAGTTTCATACGGAGTAATTAAAATGAATATTGATACAGACACACAGTGGGCATTTTGGAACGGTGTAAGAAAATACGAAGCTGCAAATCACGATTATTTACAAGGACAAATTGGAAATCCCGAAGGAGATGACAAACCGAATAAGAAAAAATACGATCCGAGAGTTTGGCTTCGAGAAGGTGAAAAATCATTAGCAGAAAGATTACAAATTGCTTTTGAAGATTTGAATTGTATTAACAGAAATGAACTTTTATAATTGAAAATATAATTTTGTTGAAAGGATTTTTATTTCCTTTTCAACTTTTAACTTTTAACTTTCAACTAAAAAGATATGGCTGAAGAAAAAGCAGGTTGGTTTAGCAGAAAAGAACAAGGAATTGTTACCGAAACCAAAGATAAAAAAGAAATAAAAGAAGGTATGTGGTATAAATGTCCGAAATGCAAGACTGTTGTTACTACAGAGGAACATGAAGAAAATCTTAACGTATGTAAATGCGGTTATCATGACAGAATCCCTGCAAAAAAATACTTTGAAATTTTATTTGATGATAATAAATATACAGAACTTGATAAAAATCTGACATCAGCAGACCCTTTAAACTTCCATGACAGAAAAAAATATACCGACAGATTAGTCGCTATGGAAAAAAAGACCGGTTTAAAAGATGCAATGACTTCTGTTACCGGAAAAATAGGAGGATATGATATTGTTATTGCCGCAATGAATTTTGAATTTATAGGAGGTTCAATGGGTGCGGTAGTCGGAGAGAAAATTGCAAGAGCAATTGATTACAGTTTGGAGCATAAAATACCTTTTATGATTATTTCAAAGTCAGGAGGTGCAAGAATGATGGAAGCCGCATTTTCATTAATGCAAATGGCAAAAACATCAGCAAAATTAAATCAATTATCTGATGCAAAAATTCCATATATTTCTTTATTATTAGATCCTACAACCGGCGGTGTAACAGCCTCTTATGCAATGCTGGGAGATGTAAATATTGCAGAACCCGAAGCATTAATAGGCTTTGCAGGTCCGCGTGTAATAAGAGATACGGTCGGTCATGATTTGCCCGAGGGTTTTCAGCGTTCTGAATTTGTTTTGGAGCACGGTTTCTTGGATTATATTGTTGAAAGAAAAAATCTGAAGAAGAAACTTACACAACAATTAAAAATGTTTGCAAATTAAGTAAATCAAAATATAAAAACTAACTGTCAGGTAAATATACTGACAGTTTTTGTATAAATAAAATCATAATAAAATGAGAAGTTTTCTGTTTAATTTATTATTTATTTTTATATCAGTTTTATCATTCGGTCAAAATTTTGAATTTGAAATAAAAACATCAAACAAATCAAAAAAAATTAATAACGGTGTGGCAAGTATTATTGTAAAAGGCGGAACAGCACCTTATACTTATTATTGGTCAAACCAATCAACTTCTCTAAACTCTTTAATTGCCGACGGCTTAACCGAAGGAAAAGAATATTCAATTGAAATAACTGATGCAAAAGGTATAAAAGCAAAAAAAACTTTTGTAATAGAAACAACATCTGCTGACGAAAAAATAAATTCGTTTTTCACTCCTATTGTTGATGCAATAGCAACTGTTTTGATGTTTGATATTTTTGCAACATTACATATTTATAATCCTATACTACATGATGACAGCGGTAATGTTTTAAAACATGCAAACGGTGACCCTAAAAAAATGAAAATTCCTTTTGTAGTTGTGTGGCTTGTTTTCGGTGCATTGTTTTTTACTATAAAAATGAAGTTTATAAATTTCAAAGGATTTAAACATGCAATCGACTTAATAAGAGGTAAATATGACAATCCTAAGGATAAGGGGGAAGTGTCTCATTTTCAGGCATTGACAACTGCTCTTTCGGCAACTGTGGGCTTGGGTAACATTGCCGGTGTTGCAATTGCTATTACAATAGGAGGTCCCGGTGCAACATTTTGGATGATACTTGCAGGACTTCTCGGTATGGCATCAAAATTTACGGAAGTTACATTAGGCGTAAAATACAGAACAATAGATGAAGACGGTCAAGTTGCCGGAGGACCGATGTATTATTTAAGTAAAGCATTAAAAAAGAAAAATCTCGGAAAGCTCGGAAAAGTTCTTGCGGCAATATTTGCAGTTCTTGTAATCGGAGGTTCTCTCGGAGGAGGAAATATGTTTCAGGCAAATCAAGCATTTTCACAATTATCGGGTAAATTATCACCTTATTTTATGGGAATTGAAGGGTACGGAGCATATTTCGGGATACTAATTGCAATTTTTGTCGGTATTGTTGTAATAGGCGGTATTAAAAGTATTGCAAATGTTACGGAAAAAATTGTACCTTTTATGGCAGTTTTGTATGTCGGTGCTGCATTAATTATAATCGGAATTAATATTACAGAAACAGGGCATGCTTTCGGATTAATATTTAACGGTGCTTTTGCTGCCGATGCAATGAAAGGTGGGTTTGTAGGAGTGCTTATTGTAGGTTTTCAAAGAGCTGCTTTTTCTAATGAAGCCGGCGTCGGTTCAGCTTCAATTGCTCATTCTGCCGTAAAAACAGACCGACCTGTAAGTGAGGGCTTTGTTGCTTTACTTGAACCGTTTATTGATACTGTTGTTATTTGCACAATGACAGCACTTGTAATTATTTTTACGGGATTTTATGATCCGACATTAGCAAACGGACTTGCAGGTGTCGAACTGACTTCAAAAGCATTTGAAAGTGTTTTTCCTTGGTTTTCATGGATATTGTTAATTGCCGTTTTGCTTTTTGCTTTTTCAACGATGATATCTTGGTCTTATTACGGTTTAAACGGTTTTAAATATTTATTCGGAAAATGGTTCGGAAATAAAAAAGTAACGAAAAATCTATATTTAAGTTCATTAGTTTATTATATTATTTTTTTGATATTTATAGTGATAGGTTCTGCTTCAAGTCTTGGTGCTGTGGTTGATTTTTCTGATTTTATGATACTGAGCATGGCAATTCCAAATATTCTGGGTTTATTAATTTTGGCTCCGGAAGTAAAACAAGATTTAAAAAAATACCTTTCAGATATTAAAAACGGAGTTATTAAAAAATACAAATAATTAAGTGTCTCGAAAAGAACAAATAAAGGAATTTCTTACGTTCACAAAAGGCGAAAAAAAGGGAATAATTGTTCTTATTATTCTTGTGTTAACCGTAATTCTAATTAACCAATTTTCACACCTTTTAATAAAAGAAGAAAAAATTGATTTTTCCGAATTTAAAAAACAAATCAACGAATTTGAAAAATCATTAGTATTGAAAGAGAAAGATAACAACAAATCATACTTCGAGTTAAAGTATGATACTCTGCAACTGTTTTCTTTTAATCCGAATAATACATCAAAAAATAAATGGGAATTATTGGGTTTGTCGGAAAAACAAATAAAAACTGTTAATAACTACCTGAACAAAGGCGGAAAGTTTATCTATAAAAATGATTTTAAGAAGATTTACGGTATCTCGGCATTTCAATTTCAAAAATTAAATCCATACATTGATTTACCTGAAAAGGAAGGAAGTTATAATTCGGAATTTTCTGATGATGGCAATAAAGAAAATAATTCGGAATATTTTATTCCTGATGTAGAAAATTATATTGATTTTAACCCTAATATAATTTCAGATTTTGAATGGAAAAGATTGGGATTTTCAACAAAGCAAATTACTGTAATCCGAAAATATTTAGACAAAGGCGGCAAGTTTTATAAAAAAGAAGATTTGAAAAAGATATACGGAATTAAAGAATTTCAATACGAGAGAATAAAAAATTATATAAAAATTCCGATAAAAGAAGACAGTACTGAAATAAAGGAAAAAGAAGTTAATATTAAACCGAAAGTTAATATAAACAATTTATCGATTGAAGAAATGAAAAAATACGGTAAATTTTGGCAATTCAACGCAACAAGAATTGTAAAATACAGAAATTTACTCGGCGGATATTACAAAAAAGAACAACTTCTTGAAGTTTACGGTATGAAAAGAGAATACTACCTGAAAGTTGCAGATGATATTACTATAGATAAATCAAAACTTGAAAAAATCAATATTAACTTTGCCGAAGTTTCAGAACTCGGCAGGCATCCTTACATAACTTATAAAGAGGCAGAAAAAATATTGAAATACAGAAATAGAAAAGGGTCGTATAAAAATCTTGAAGATTTAATAAATAAAGAGATCGTTACAAAATCATTATACGACAAAATAAGTCCTTATTTAAAAGTGAAATAAAAAATGAACAGGAAAAAAAATAAAAAAGAAATATTTCTGAAACAACAAAAAGAACCTTCAAAGATAACTTTAAAATTAAACAGGGCTTGTATCTTCGGAGGATCTTTGGCTGAAATAAAAAGACTTGTGGCAGAAAATGAATATACAATTCCTGAATTAGAACATGCTGTTTCGGTTTTAAGAGGAAGCGTAACAAGTGCACTTGAAAACAATTTAGCAGAAGAAGCAGAAATGTTTTTAAAGAAAATTATTAAAGGAAAAAAACTTTTGAAAAGGATATGATTTTATTCTTTTAAGGTAATCTTTTTTCATTTTTATTTTATTTATATTTACAAAATAAAAATTCTAAATATATTTAAAATGAATTTCGATTTATCAGAAGAACATAAATTAATACGCCAAACCGTAAGAAATTTTGCCGAAAGAGAGATTAAACCTGTTGCACAAGAATTAGACGAAAAAGGAGAATTCTCTGTTGATTTAACAAAAAAAATGGGAGAATTAGGTTTGTTCGGAATGTATTTACCTGAAAAATTCGGAGGGCAGGGACTTGATACACTTTCATATATTATAGCTGTTGAGGAACTTGCAAGAATCGACAGTTCACAAGCGGCAACACTTGCAGCACATAACTCATTGGGTATCGGTCCAATCTATTATTTCGGAACAAAAGAACAAAAAGAAAAATATTTGCCGAAGCTTTGTACAGGAGAGCATCTTTGGGCATTCGGTTTAACCGAACCCGATGCAGGTTCAGATTCCAGAGGAACCAAAACAACAGGCAAACTCGTAAACGGAGAGTGGGTTATAAACGGTTCAAAGATTTTTATTACAAACGGAGCTTCGAAGATTGCAATGGGAGCAACGGTGCAAACAGTTGCAAAAACAGAAGGAAGAGAACGAAAGTTTACAACAATCCTTGTTGATAAAGGAACAAAAGGATACAGCACTATACCCATGCACGGAAAAATGATGTGGCGAGCATCAGATACTGCTGAATTGTATTTTGATGATTGCAGAGTTCCGAAGGAGAATATTCTCGGAAAAGAGGGGCAAGGTTCTAAAATTATGTTGAGCACGCTTGATAACGGTCGCTTGTCTATTGCTGCAATGGGACTTGGGTTGGCACAAGGAGCATTAGAAATGGCAGTTCAATACTCAAAAGAAAGAAAACAATTCGGAAGAGAAATTAATAAGTTTCAAGCAATTTCTTTTCGTCTTGCTGACATGGCAATGAAAGTTGAACTCGGCAGAAACTTATTATATAAAGCATGTTGGTTGAAAGATAATAAAAAACCTTTCGGAAAAGAGGCTGCTATGTCCAAATTATACTGTTCAGAAATTGCAAAAGAAGTTGCAGACGACGCTGTTCAAATTCACGGAGGTTACGGCTTGATGAAGGATTATCCGATTGAAAGGTTTTTCAGAGACCAGAGGTTATTGCAAATAGGAGAGGGAACGTCAGAAATTCAAAGATTAGTAATTGCAAGAGAAGTATTAAAATAAAATTTTAACAATTTGTTGTTTTTGTGAAAAATATTTGTTATTTTTATAGTAATTAATAAATTTGCCGTTTAAAATTTTTATAACAATAATTAAAAAAAGGAGATTTTTATGATTAAAATACCCGTTAAAGAAGGCGAAAGCATTGAAAGAGCTTTAAAAAGATTAAAACGAAAAATTGACAGAACAGGTGTTATTAAAGAAGTTCGTATCAGAAAACAATTTAATAAACCTTCTGTTTTAAAACGTCAACAACTTATTAAAGCTATATATGTTGAGCAGTTAAGAAGAGAAGAAAACGAGTAGTTTAGTTTTTCACATTACTTTTCTGAGGTTTTTTTACTTCGGGAAAGTAATTTTCTCGATTGAATTTTATTTCTGTAGAATCTCGAAAATTTTATTGTCAATGCATAAGGAGAAATTCTTAAAATATTTAGAATTCCGAAAAAAATATTCTCTCCATACAATAAATTCTTATGCACGTGATTTAGCCCAATTTGAAAATTTCTGTTCAGACTTCTTCCCTGAAAATAAAGTTAACGGAATAGTCGTTGATTTTAAAATTATCAGAAGATGGATTTCTTCATTAGCCGAAAAAGGAATAAGTACAAAAACAATAAACAGAAAATTATCAACTCTCAGAACATATTATAATTTTTTAATGCGAGAGGGACTTACCGAAACAAATCCTGCCGTGAAAGTTGTTCGTCCTAAAACCGAAAAAAAGTTACCCGAATTTATCAGTGAAGAAAAAATTAACGTATTATTAGACAGTGATTTATTTGATGACAATTTTGAAGGTGTCAGAAATAAACTAATGATAGAACTCTTATACGGAACAGGAATGAGAAGGGCCGAATTGATAGTAATTAAAATATTTGATATAGATATAGATAAAATGACAGTAAAAGTTACAGGTAAAGGAAACAAACAGAGAATTATTCCCTTCCCGGTTGTTTTTAAATCATTAATAAAAAGATATACAAAGTTGCGAGAAGAGCAAACCCCCGAAACAAACCATTTTTTTATAACTAAATCAGGTAAAGAAATATATCCGAATTTGGTATATCGAGTTGTTACTAAAAATATTTCACTTGTTTCTTCCGTTAAAAAGAGAAGCCCGCATACTTTAAGACATTCTTACGCGACACATTTATTAAACAACGGGGCAGATATAAATGCCGTAAAAGAATTATTAGGACATGCAAATTTATCGGCAACACAAATATACACACACAATACATTTGAAAAACTAAATAAAATTTATAAACAAGCTCACCCCAGAGCAAAAAAATAAATATTATGGATATAAACATAAAAACTACGCATTTCGATGCAGACAAAAAATTAATTGATTTTGTAAACAATAAAGTCAATAAACTGGATAAATATTTTGACGGAATAATAAGGTCAGAAGTTTCTCTTAATTATAACAAATCAAAGAAAAAATTTACGGAAAATAAAGAAGCTAAAATCAAAATTGAAATACCCGGCAGTGATTTATTTGCAGAAAAAGAAGCAACAACATTTGAAGAAGCTATTGACCTAACCCTTGATGCTCTTGAAAAACAAGTTAAAAAATACAAAAGTAAATTGAAGTAAATTAAAAAAATATTAAAATATTAAAAAAACATTTTGGTTGCTTAAAAAATAATCTTTACATTTGCAAACCGATTTTTGAGAGTAACGAAGAAATCGAGACAGTTCTTTATAGGAAATAGTTTATCTTTAAAAGAGTTTTGCCGATATAGCTCAGTTGGCCAGAGCAGCTGATTTGTAATCAGCCGGTCGGCGGTTCGAATCCGTCTATCGGCTCTTTTTTTGAAATAAGGGGGGATTCCGGAGCGGTCAAACGGGGCAGACTGTAAATCTGTTGGCATAGCCTTCGGAGGTTCGAATCCTCCTCCCCCCACAAATCAAAAAAAGGAGATAATAAAAAAATGCGGGAGTAGCTCAGTTGGTAGAGCGGCAGCCTTCCAAGCTGCAGGTCGCGGGTTCGAGCCTCGTCTTCCGCTCTTTTTTTTATTAGCCGATGTAGCTCAGGGGTAGAGCGTTTCCTTGGTAAGGAAGAGGTCACGAGTTCAATTCTCGTCATCGGCTCAACATTAAAAAATATATGTAAAAAAGTTTTTCAATCACTTTATAATAAATTTAAATAATCATGGCTAAAGAAAAATTTGACAGGTCAAAACCACACCTAAATATCGGAACAATCGGTCACGTTGACCACGGAAAAACTACTTTAACAGCAGCGATTACCTTAACACTAAGTAAAAAAGGTTTATGCGAAGTTAAAGATTTTGATTCTATTGATAATGCTCCGGAAGAAAAAGAAAGGGGTATTACTATTAATACTGCTCACGTTGAATATTCAACTGAAAAAAGACACTATGCACATGTTGACTGTCCCGGTCACGCCGATTACGTGAAAAATATGGTAACAGGTGCTGCTCAAATGGACGGTGCTATTATTGTTGTCGCCGGAACTGACGGTCCTATGCCTCAAACTCGTGAACATATTCTTTTAGCTAGACAAGTAAACGTTCCTAAAATCGTTGTTTTTATCAATAAAGTTGATATGGTTGACGATGATGAACTTCTTGAATTAGTTGAAATGGAAATGAGAGAACTTCTTGATTTCTATAAATATGACGGAGATAATACTCCTGTTATTATGGGATCTGCTCTTGGTGCATTAAACGGAGAAGCAAAATGGGAAGAAAAAATAATGGAACTTATGGATGCTGTTGATGAATGGATTCCGCTTCCTCCGAGAGATGTTGATAAAGATTTCTTAATGCCGGTAGAAGATGTATTCTCAATTACAGGCAGAGGTACTGTTGCAACAGGAAGAATTGAAACCGGACTGATACATACAGGAGATGAAGTTCAGATTATAGGTCTTGGTGCTGAAAAAATGAAATCAGTAATTACAGGAGTTGAAATGTTCAGAAAAATTCTTGATGACGGACAAGCAGGTGATAATGTAGGTTTACTTCTCAGAGGTGTAAAAAAAGAAGATATTTCAAGAGGTATGGTTATTTGTAAACCAGGTTCAGTTAACCCTCATACAAAATTTAAAGCTGAAGTTTATGTTTTGAAAAAAGAAGAAGGCGGACGTCATACTCCGTTCCATAATAACTATAGACCCCAGTTTTATCTAAGAACACTTGATGTTACAGGAGAAATTATGTTACCGGAAGGAACTGAAATGGTTATGCCCGGTGATAATGTTACAATTCAAGTTAATTTGATTACACCTGTTGCTCTTGATAATGGTTTAACTTTTGCTATTCGTGAAGGCGGACGTACAGTAGGAGCCGGTCAAGTAACTGAAATTATTGAATAATAATTTTGTCAAAATAATATTAATTCGGTAGTTGTTTCGGCTGCCGAATTAATTTGTATAACAAACGGGAGTAGCTCAGTTGGTAGAGCATCGGTCTCCAAAACCGAGTGCCGGGAGTTCGAGTCTCTCCTCCCGTGCTAAATTTCAGATATGAAAATTAAAGGTTACGTAAAGCAGTCATATAATGAACTTGTAAATAAAGTTACTTGGCCTACATGGTCAGATTTACAAAATAGTGCAATAGTTGTGATGATTGCATCATTTATCATTGCTTTGGTTATATATCTTATGGATATATCGTTTAAATTTATTATGGATTTTATTTATAAAGCTCTTTAAGTAAGATATGAGTGAAGTAATTGAAAATAAAGCAAAATGGTATGTTCTGAGAGCAATCGGAGGTAAAGAGAAAAAAGTAAAACTTTACATCGAAAGTGAAATCAGTCGATTAAATCTTGAAGACTTTATTATACAGGTAATTATTCCTACAGAGAAAGTTTTTCAAGTAAGAAACGGGAAGAAAGTAAGCAGGGAGAGAAACTATTTCCCGGGCTATGTTTTCGTTGAAGCAATTTTGGTGGGTGAAATCCCCCATATTTTAAAAGGTGTTCCTAATGTTATCAATTTTTTAAGTGAAACAAAAGGAGGAGAGCCTGTGCCACTCAGACAAACAGAGGTAAACAGAATGCTTGGAAAAGTTGATGAATTAACAGAAAGCCAAGAATCTATATCAATACCTTATTTTGCAGGAGAGAATGTTAAAGTTACAGATGGACCCTTTAACGGGTTCACGGGTGTAATAGAAGAAGTTAACGAAGAAAAGAAAAAATTAAAAGTTATGGTTAAAATCTTCGGTAGAAAAACACCTTTAGAATTAAGTTTTATGCAAGTAGAAAAAGAATAGCTGTTACGTTTATTTATTATAAATGCTTCCACATACACTTTTTAAACACTTTCAAAAAGAAAGAAAATGGCTAAAGAAGTAACAAAAGTTGTTAAATTACAAATAAAAGGCGGTGCTGCAAACCCATCACCACCGGTTGGACCTGCATTAGGTGCTGCAGGCGTTAATATTATGGAATTCTGTAAGCAATTTAACGCCAGAACGCAAGATAAAGCAGGACAAGTTATTCCGGTAGAGATACAGGTTTACAAAGATAAGTCTTTTGATTTTGTAACAAAAACTTCACCCGCTGCAGTCCAGTTATTGCAAGCTGCTAAAATTAAGTCCGGTTCAGGTGAACCTAACGTAGATAAAGTAGCTAAAGTAACTTGGGATCAAATCAGAGCAATTGCTGAAGATAAAATGGCAGATTTAAATGCCTTTAAAATTGAATCAGCAATGAAAATGGTTGCAGGTACGGCTAGAAGTATGGGAATTGTCGTGAAAGGCGAATTTCCCGGATAAGATGAATTAATTAATCTTCCTAATAAAATGGCAAGAATAACTAAAAATGTAAAGGCAGCCTTTGCTAAAGTAGAAAAAGGCAGAAAGTACTCATTGTCTGAAGCTTCATCTTTGGTAAAAGAGATAACATTCGCAAAATTTGATTCATCTGTTGATATTGATGTCAAATTAGGTGTAGATCCGCGAAAAGCAGATCAAATGGTAAGAGGAACAGTGTCATTACCTAACGGAACAGGTAAAGACGTAAGAGTTCTCGTGCTATGCACACCTGATAAAGAAGACGAAGCTAAATCAGCAGGTGCAGATCATGTAGGGTTGGATGAATATGTCGAAAAAATCAAAGGTGGTTGGACAGATATTGATGTTATTGTAGCAACTCCGTCTGTTATGGGAAAGGTAGGTCCCTTAGGTCGAATTTTAGGACCAAGAGGTTTAATGCCGAACCCAAAAATCGGAACAGTTACAATGGATATTGCGAACACCGTAAATGAATTAAAACAAGGGAAAATAGACTTTAAAGTTGATAAGTATGGAATTATCCATTCTTCAATAGGTAAAGTTTCCTTTGATGCTTCAAAAATTGCTGAGAATGCAAAAGAATTTTTAAATACAATTCTTAAATTAAGACCGACATCAGCAAAAGGAAGTTATATGGAAAGTATCTATATGTCCAGTACAATGAGTCCGAGTATCAGTATAGATGAAAAATCATTTATTGCTGAATAGTATAAATAATTTTCAAATAATCTGATTATGACACGTGAAGAAAAAAATCAGGTAATTGGTATATTAACCGATAAAATTAATAATGCTTCGCATATCTATGTAACTAATTCTTTAGGATTAAATGCAGGAGATACTGTTAAATTAAGAAAGGAGTGTTATAAAAATGAAATCGAGTTAGTTATCGCTAAAAATACCTTATTAAAAAAAGCGATTGAAAAGTCTGATAAAGACTTATCAGAATTGTTTGAGGCACTTGCGGGTCCCACTTCAATTATGTTTTCTGAAGTGGGAAATAAACCGGCTAAGCTCATAAAAGACTTTAAAAAGAAATTTAATCTGGATAAACCCTTATTAAAAGGTGCTTATGTTGAAGAAGGTTTCTATTTTGGAGACGATCAAATAGATGTATTAGCTTCTATTAAATCGAAAGAAGAGCTTATTGCTGATGTTATCGGCTTATTACAAGCACCTGCCGTAAATGTGCTCTCAGCATTGCAATCAGGAGGAAATACTCTTACAGGTATATTAAAAACTCTTGAAGAAAAAGAATAAATAATTAAGTAAATTAAACTAATAAAATTGAATAAAATGGCAAATATTAAAGATTTTGCAGAGCAATTAGTTAGCTTAACAGTAAAAGAAGTTAAAGAATTAGCAGATATTCTTAAAGACGAATACGGAATTGAACCCGCAGCTGCACCTGTTGCAGTTGCTGCAGCTGCTGCCGGTGGTGGTGATGCCGCTGCTGAAAAAACTGAATTTGATGTAATTTTAAAAGCAGCAGGTTCAGCTAAACTTAAAGTAGTTAAGAAAGTTAAGGAATTAACAAGTGTAGGTTTAAAAGAAGCTAAAGATATCGTAGATAGTGCACCTTCAACAATTAAAGAAGGAGTTTCAAAAGAAGAAGCCGAAGCTTTAAAGACTGAATTAGAAGGAGAAGGCGCTGAAATAGAACTGAAATAACTATTTATTTTCGGTTAAGTAGGGTTTAGAGTTAAAGAAATTTAACTCTAAACCTTTTGTTGTAATTTATAAATAATTATAAAATCAATATTTCTGATGACTACTCCAACTAAAAGAATAAATTTTGCATCAACAGGTGCAAAATTAAATTACCCGGATTTTCTTGAGATTCAATTAAAAACATTTCAGGAATTCTATCAACTTAATTCAACATATGAAGAGAGAAAATCAGAAGGATTATATAAAGTCTTTTCTGAAAACTTTCCGATTACGGACACAAGAAATAATTTTGTTCTTGAATTTTTAGATTATAGCTTAGACCCTCCTAAATATTCAATAGATGAATGTCTTGCAAGAGGTTTATCATATAGTTTACCTTTTAGAGCAAAATTAAAACTCTATTGTACCGATCCTGAGCATGAAGATTTTGATACTGTTATTCAAGATGTTTATTTGGATCAAGTTCCTTATATGACACCAAAAGGAACATTTATTATTAATGGTGCAGAACGAGCTATCGTTTCTCAACTGCACAGATCTCCCGGTGTGTTTTTTAGTCAGAGTTTGCATGCAAACGGAACTAAATTATACTCAGCCAGAATTATTCCGTTTAAAGGTTCATGGATTGAATTTGCAACGGATATTAACAATGTAATGTTTGCATACATTGACAGAAAAAAGAAATTACCTGTTACAACTCTTTTAAGAGCAATCGGATATGAAAGCGATAAAGAAATTCTCGAAATATTCGATTTAGCAGATGAAATAAAAGTAACTAAAACTTCAATGAAAGCTGCTGTCGGAACTAAGTTAGCAGCCAGAGTATTAAAATCATGGATTGAAGATTTTGTAGATGAAGATACCGGAGAAGTTGTTTCTATTGAAAGAAATGAAGTTATAATTGACAGAGAAACTGTTATAGAAGAAGAACATGTTGCTCAGATTCTTGATTCCGGTGTTAAAACCGTTTTACTTCACAGAGAATCTAAAAGTCCAATTGACTACGCACTGATTTACAGCACATTACAAAAAGACCCCTGTAACTCTGAAAAAGAAGCTGTTTTATATATTTACAGACAATTAAGGAGTGCTGAGCCCCCGGATGAATCAACAGCTCGTGAAGTAATTGATAATCTGTTCTTTTCTGATAAAAGATATGACCTTGGTGATGTGGGAAGATATAAGATGAACAAAAAACTTAATCTTAACATACCGCAAGAAACCCGAGTATTAACAAAAGAAGATATTGTTGCTATTATCAAATATTTAATTGAATTGATTAATTCTAAAATAGATGTTGATGATATTGACCATTTAAGTAACAGACGTGTAAGAACTGTTGGTGAACAATTAGGAAATCAATTTGGTGTAGGGCTTGCTCGTATGGCAAGAACTATCAGAGAAAGAATGAATGTTCGTGACAATGAGGTATTTACACCTGTTGACTTGATAAATGCAAAAACACTGTCCTCAGTAATAAATTCATTCTTCGGAACAAACCAACTGTCTCAATTTATGGATCAAACAAATCCTTTAGCGGAGATGACCCATAAAAGAAGAATGTCTGCTCTCGGACCCGGCGGTTTGTCGCGTGAAAGAGCAGGATTTGAGGTAAGAGATGTTCATTATACTCATTACGGAAGATTATGTCCGATTGAAACACCGGAAGGACCGAATATCGGTTTGATTTCTTCTTTATGTGTGTATGCAAAAATAAATGATTTAGGTTTTATTGAAACACCGTACAGAAAAGTTGAAACAGGAAAACTTGACATTACTGATAAAGGTGTTATTTATTTAAGTGCAGAAGAAGAAGATAATAAAATAATAGGACAAGCAAATTCTGAAATAGATAAAGACGGACAATTATTAACTGAAAGAGTAAGAGCTCGTTCACATGGTGATTTCCCATATATTGAAAAGGAAAAATTAGATTATATGGATGTTGCACCTAATCAAATAGCATCTATTGCAGCATCTTTAATTCCTTTCTTAGAACATAACGATGCAAACCGTGCGTTGATGGGATCAAATATGATGCGTCAGGCGGTTCCTTTAATAACTTGTGACTCTCCTATTGTAGGTACAGGAATTGAACCTGTTGTAATCAGAGACGGAAGAATTCACATCTTTGCAGAAGGTGATGGTGTTGTTGAATATGTTGATGCTGACGAGATAGTTATAAGGTATTCAAGATCTGATGATGAAAAATTTGTAAGTTTTGATGATGATACAAAAAGATATAAACTTCCTAAGTTCAGAAAAACTAATCAAAATACAACAGTTAATCTTATCCCCATTGTAAAAAAAGGAGATAAAGTAACAAACGGACAAATTTTAACCGATGGATATTCAACAGATAATGCAGAATTAGCCCTCGGCAAAAACTTGAAAGTTGCTTTTATGCCTTGGAAAGGTTATAACTTTGAGGATGCAATCGTAATTTCTGAAAGAGTAGTTCGTGAAGATATATTTACCTCAATACACGTTGAAGAACATGTTTTGCAAGTTCGTGACACTAAAAGAGGAGCAGAAGAATTAACTCCGGATATTCCGAATGTCAGTGAAGAAGCAACGAGACAACTTGACGAAAACGGTATGATCAGAATAGGTGCTCATGTTAACCCCGGTGATATTTTAATAGGAAAAATTACACCGAAAGGAGAGTCTGACCCTTCACCGGAAGAAAAATTATTGAGAGCAATTTTCGGAGATAAAGCAGGAGATGTTAAAGATGCATCTTTAAAAGCATCCCCTTCATTAAAAGGTGTTATTATTAATAAAAAATTATTTTCTCGTTCTATGAAGAACAGAAAAATGAGAAATGCCGATAAACCATTACTTGATAAAATTGATGCAGAACTGGAAAGAGAACTTATTATTTTAACCGAAAAATTAATTGATAAATTATTTATATTGGTTAACGGTAAAACATCGCAAGGTGTATTTGATTTTATTAATGTTGAGCTTATTCCTAAAGGTAAAAAGTTTGCATTGAAGAAATTAAAAGAAATTGATTTTATGTCGGTTAATCCTAATAACTGGACTACCGAAGAAAAGACAAATAAGTTGATTGAGCGTTTACTTCATAACTACGCAACAAGGAATAAAGAAATACAAGGTAAATATAAAAGAAAGAAATACAGCATTTCAGTAGGGGATGAATTACCTATAGGTATTGTACAATTAGCAAAAGTTTATATTGCCAAAAAAAGAAAGATAAAGGTTGGAGATAAAATGGCGGGACGTCACGGGAATAAAGGAATTGTAGCAAGAATTGTAAAAGATGAAGATATGCCTTTCCTCGAAGACGGAACTACTGTTGATATTGTTCTTAATCCGCTTGGTGTACCGTCAAGGATGAATTTGGGACAAATTTATGAAACAGTTCTGGGTTGGGCAGGCTTAAAATTAGGCGTTAAGTTTTTTACTCCTATTTTTGACGGAGCAACTCTTGAAGATATCAATGAATATACTGATAAAGCCGGTATCCCGAGATATGGTAAAACATATCTATACGATGGCGGCACAGGAATGAAATTCCACCAGCCTGCAACAGTAGGAGTTATTTATATGTTAAAATTAGGGCATATGGTAGATGATAAAATGCATGCTCGTTCTATCGGACCATACTCTTTAATAACACAACAACCTTTAGGAGGTAAAGCTCAGTTCGGCGGTCAGAGATTCGGAGAAATGGAGGTGTGGGCACTTGAAGCATTCGGTGCGTCTAATATCCTCCAAGAGATGCTGACAATTAAGTCAGATGATGTTGTGGGAAGAGCAAAAGCTTATGAAGCAATAGTGAAAGGAAAACCGTTGCCGAAACCGGGAACACCGGAATCTTTTAAAGTCATTTTACATGAATTAAGAGGTTTGGGCTTACGCATTAGTTTAGAATAAAATCTAAATGTTTAATATTCAGATTATAAAAGTTTTCTAGTATAACAGTTTTTAATATTATAATATGGCTTTCAGACAAAAAACAAAAGCTACAAAAGAATTTTCAAAAGTTGTAATAAGTTTATCTTCTCCGGAAGAAATTTTAGAACGCTCAAGCGGCGAAGTTTTAAAACCGGAAACAATAAACTATAGAACATATAAACCCGAAAGAGACGGATTATTCTGCGAAAGAATATTCGGACCTGTAAAGGATTATGAATGTCATTGCGGCAAATACAAAAGAATTCGATACAAAGGAATTGTTTGTGACAGATGTGGTGTTGAAGTTACCGAGAAAAAAGTAAGACGAGACAGGGTAGGGCATATTGCTCTTGTTGTTCCGGTTGTCCATCTTTGGTATTTTAGGTCTTTACCGAATAAATTAGGTTATTTATTAGGAATCCCTACTAAAAAACTAAATACAATTATTTATTACGAAAAATATGTTGTAATTCAACCCGGTGTTAAAAAAGAAGACGGCATTAATGAGCTTGATTTTCTTTCGGAAGAAGAATATATGGATATTCTGGATTCTTTGCCGAGCGATAACAATATGCTTGAAGATAACGATCCGAATAAATTTATTGCAAAAATGGGTGCCGGAGCTGTTGAATTATTACTCAACAGAATTAACTTAGATGAACTGGCTATTGACTTAAAAGATAAAGCAAATAACGAAACTTCTCAACAAAGAAAAAGTCAAGCACTAAAAAGATTAAGAGTTGTAAATGCTTTTCAAGCCTCAAAAAATGTTAATAAACCCGAATGGCTTATAGTTAAAGTTTTGCCGGTAATTCCGCCTGAATTAAGACCATTAGTACCTTTAGACGGAGGACGTTTTGCAACTTCAGATTTAAATGATTTATACAGAAGGGTTATTATCAGAAATAACAGACTTAAAAGATTAATAGAAATAAAAGCACCGGAAGTTATTCTCAGAAATGAGAAAAGAATGCTACAGGAAGCCGTTGATTCATTATTTGACAATTCAAGAAAATCAAGTGCTGTTAAAACTGATGCAAACAGACCTTTAAAGTCGTTAAGTGACAGCTTAAAAGGTAAACAAGGTCGTTTTCGTCAAAATTTACTGGGTAAGCGTGTTGATTATTCTGCACGTTCGGTTATTGTTGTAGGTCCTGAGTTAAAACTTCACGAATGCGGTTTGCCGAAAGAAATGGCTGCTGAACTTTATAAGCCTTTTATCATAAGAAAACTCATTGAAAGAGGAATTGTAAAAACGGTTAAATCTGCAAAGAAAATTGTTGACAGAAGAGATGCAGTTGTTTGGGATATTCTTGAAAATGTATTAAAAGGACATCCTATTTTGCTGAATCGTGCTCCTACTCTTCATAAACTTGGGATTCAGGCATTTCAGCCAAAACTAATTGAAGGAAAAGCAATACAATTACACCCATTGGTTTGTACTGCTTTTAATGCCGACTTTGACGGTGATCAAATGGCCGTTCATTTACCCTTAGGAAATGATGCTGTTATAGAGGCTCAAATGTTAATGTTAGCATCTCATAATATATTAAATCCCGCAAACGGAGCACCAATTACAGTTCCTTCGCAAGACATGGTTTTAGGGTTGTATTATATTACAAAAGCTAAGAAAAATTCAAAAATTCATACCGTAAAAGGTGAAGGTTTAACTTTCTATTCAGCAGAAGAAGTAATAATTGCATATAATGAAAAAGCAGTTGATATGCATTCTGTTATTAATGTATTGGTAAACGATGAATTAATTGAAACAACTGTAGGTCGTGTAATTTTTAATAAATTAGTTCCGGAAGAAGTAGGTTATATTAATGAAGTTTTAACTAAAAAATCGTTACGAACAATTATCGGAAATGTATTAAGCACTTGCGGTATTGCTAAAACTGCTAAATTTTTGGATGATATTAAAAGTCTTGGTTATAAAACAGCTTTTGAAGGCGGCTTATCATTTAATTTAGATGATGTAATTATTCCGAAAGTAAAAAGCGAAATGGTTGAAGACGGTTATAAACAAGTTGAAGAAGTAATGAATAACTTCAATATGGGATTTATTGCTAATAATGAAAGATATAACCAAATTATTGATATATGGACACATACGAATGCAAGATTGACCCAACAAGTGATGAACGAAATCAGTTCGGATAAAGAAGGGTTTAACTCAGTTTATATGATGCTTGATTCCGGAGCAAGGGGGTCAAGAGAGCAAATTCGTCAACTTTCAGGAATGAGAGGATTGATGGCGAAACCTCAAAAATCCGGTGCAACAACCGGGCAAATTATTGAAAACCCGATTCTTTCTAACTTTAAAGAAGGACTTTCAGTTTTGGAATATTTTGTTTCTACTCACGGTGCCAGAAAAGGACTTGCAGATACGGCTCTTAAAACTGCAGATGCCGGTTATTTAACCAGAAGACTTGTAGATGTTGCTCAAGATGTTGTAATAACGGAAGAAGATTGCAATACATTAAGGGGACTTATGGCAAGCACCGTTATGAAAAAAGATGAAATTGTTGTAACTCTCGGAGAAAGGATTTTAGGAAGAACTACAGTTCATGATATCTGCCACCCGAGTGATAACAGCCTAATTATTAAAGCAGGTGTTGAGATTACAGAAGATGTTGCAAAACTAATTGAAGATTCTCCTATTGAGAGAGTTGAGATCAGATCAGTTTTAACCTGTGAAACCAGACAAGGTGTTTGTGCAAAATGTTACGGTCGTAATTTATCAACCGGTCGAATGGTTCAAAGAGGCGAGGCAGTAGGTGTTATTGCTGCTCAATCAATCGGAGAACCGGGTACACAGCTTACATTAAGAACATTCCACGTAGGAGGTGTTGCCGGTGGTGCAGCCTCTGAAAACAGTATTACTGCAAAATATGACGGTATTGCCCATTTTGAAGATTTAAGAACTGTTCCTGTTGAAAAAGACGGTAAAAAATATGATATTGTTGTAAGCAGAATGACAGAGTTGAAAGTTCATGATAAGAATACAGATACCATGTTGACGAGTTATTCAATACCTTATGCTTCAAGACTATATGTAAAAGAAGGCGAAATTTCAAAAGGTATGCTGATTTGTGAGTGGGATCCTTATAATGCTCTTATTATTTCTGAATTTTCGGGTCAAATAGCTTTTAAAAATCTTGAAGAGGGAGTTACTTATAAAATTGAAAAAGACGAACAAACAAACTATATTGAAAAAGTAATTATAGAGTCAAAAGATAAAAGAAAAAACCCGGAAATTGTAATTCTGGATAAAGACGGAGAAGTTATAAGAGAATATAATATTCCGGCAGGTGCACATTTATCTGTTGAAAACGGCGATAAAATAGGTCAAGGTGATATTATTGCAAAAATTCCGAGAGCAGCCGGTAAAGCAGGTGATATTACAGGAGGTCTTCCGAGAGTAACTGAACTTGTTGAAGCAAGAAACCCTTCTAACCCTGCAGCAGTATCAGAAATTGACGGAATTGTTTCTTTCGATAAAATAAAAAGAGGTAAGAAAGGAGTAATTGTTACGTCTAAAACCGGAGAGAAAAAATTATATTACATTTCTCTTTCAAAACAAATTTTAGTACAATCAGGCGATTTTGTAAAAGCCGGTATGCCGTTATCAGACGGTGCAATTACACCGAAAGATATTTTGGATATAAAAGGAACAACAAAAGTTCAGGAACATATTGTTAATGAAGTTCAAGAGGTTTACCGTTTACAAGGTGTGAAAATTAATGATAAGCATTTTGAGGTAATTGTACGTCAAATGATGAAAAAAGTTGAAATAGAAGATGCCGGAGATACAATATTCCGAGAAAAACAAGTTGTTGATAAATGGGATTTTATTGATGAGAATGATAACATTTTCGGAATGAAAGTAATTGAAGATCATGGTGACTCTGTAAATTACAAAGTAGGAGAGATTCTTTCGAACAGAAAACTCGGAAATGAAAATTCGATGCTTAAAAGAAAAGATATGGCTCAAATGGTTGCAAGAGATGCAATACAAGCTACGTCAAGCCCTGTATTACAAGGGATTACCAAAGCGTCCCTGGCAACCAAAAGCTTCTTGTCGGCAGCGTCATTCCAAGAAACAACAAAGGTTCTGAATATGGCTGCTATTTCCGGTAAAACAGATTATTTATTAGGATTAAAAGAGAATGTAATTGTAGGACACAAGATTCCTGCAGGTACAGGAATGAGAGAGTATAGTTCATTAATTGTAGGATCGAAGCAAGAATATGATAAGTTGAAAGAAGATTCGATAAATGAAGATGCTTAAAAATGTTTATATTGAGTCGTCAGGCTTCTTACTTTAATAATATAAAAAGCTTAAGTCGGGAGATTTAAGCTTTTTCTTTAAAAAATAAAATAATGGAAAATACAGAAAACAAAGGCGGATTAAATATCGAGTTATCTGAGGAAATTGCACAAGGGACTTATTCAAATTTAGCGGTTATATCACATTCTGCGTCAGAATTTATTGTTGATTTTGCAAGAATGATGCCCGGAATACCGAAAACTCCTGTTAAATCAAGAATAATAATGACACCGGATAATGCTAAGAGATTATTAAATGCATTAAGTGAAAATGTGAAAAAATATGAAAATACTTTCGGTGTGATTAAAGAAAATAAAGGACCGAAGATTCCTATGAATTTTGGAGGACCTACTGCAAAAGCTTAAGGTCTTACAGTATTTTTGAGATTGCATTTGCAAATAAATCAGCAGCAGGCGGATAAAACCTGAACCATAATTCGGGTTCAATCATTTCAAGCTCACCTACTGCCGGTTTGTTGTTATTATCAAAAATAATATCAACACGAGCATATATCGGTTTAGGATTACATGCCGAAACAACTTCTTCTGCAAATTTGATTTCATTTGAAGAAGCAGTGTATTCATAAACACTACCTCCGAAATCATCTTGAACTTTAAATTCTCCTTTCTTAGCTTTTTTTAAAATTGCATGACTGAATTTTCCGTCAAAAATCATAAAAGCAAGTTCTCCTTTTTCGTAAATATTGTATTGAAATTCTTGAAGCATCATATCTTCTTCAAAAATTAATTTTTTGAATACTTCTTCATGCAAATTTACATTTTCTGCAGTCAACTTATAAGTATGTCTGCCTGCTCCTGAAACTGTCGGTTTTAAAACGGCTTCTTTCCAATTGCAATATTTGAAGATGTTTTTTAAAGTTCTGTTATCGTACCTTTTTATAAAGTAGGTGTTCGGAATATTTATACCTTTTTCGTGCAGGTATTTAAGATAATGTTTGCCAATATTCCAACGAATTGTTTCGGGGGAATTAATAAATGTAGTTTTGTGTTTTGTATTGTCTAACCATTTTGAGAATTCCTCAAAACGATGAAAATAATCCCAAACGGTTCTGAAAAGTGTAATTTTTGCAGTAGAAAAGTCAAAATCGGGATTATCCCAATAAGTTCTTGTAACTTTTAATCCTTTTTTTTTGAGTGCTTTTTTTACAAGTTCATCTTCTTGAAGAACCTGTTTTATATACCAATCCGGGTTTATCGGTTTGCAGAAACTTTTTTGAGTTAAAATAACAACATCGTAATTCTTCATAAACGGAAAATATCAGATTTTCTTTAAATCGTGTCCCATTTTAGCCTTTTTTGTTTCCATATAAAATTTATTATGTTTATTGGTTTCAATTTCAATAGGAACAACTTCTATTATTTCTAATCCGTAACCTTCTAATCCGGCACGTTTTACGGGATTGTTGGTCATTAATCTTATTTTGCAGATACCTAAATCTCTTAAAATTTGAGCACCTACGCCGTAATCTCTTTCGTCATCATCAAAACCGAGTTTGTGATTTGCTTCAACAGTATCATAACCTTGCTCTTGCAATTTGTAGGTTTTTATTTTATTGAAATATCCTATTCCTCTTCCTTCTTGATCCATATACAAAATTAAACCCTTACCTTCTTTATCAACCATTTTCATAGATTCATGAAGTTGGTCGCCGCAATCGCAACGTTGAGAACCAAAAATATCACCCGTAACGCAGGATGAATGGACTCTTACCAAAACAGGTTCTTCTTTTTTCCATGTTCCTTTGATAAGAGCGGAATGTTCAAGCCCGTTTGATAATTGTTTATAAGGAATTAAGTCAAAATTTCCGAAACTTGTCGGCATTTTAACTCTTTCGCCTCTTTCAATTAAAGTTTCTTCTTTTAATCTGTATGAAATAAGATCTTTTATGGTTACAATTTTGAGATTGTGCTTTTCGGCAACTTTAAACAACTCGGGTAAACGAGCCATTGTTCCGTCATCATTCATAATTTCGACTAATGCTCCTCCGTGTTTTAAGCCGGCAAGTCTTGTGAGGTCAACGGTTGCTTCGGTGTGTCCTGCACGTCGTAAAACGCCCATGTTTTTAGATTTAAGCGGAAAAATATGTCCGGGTCTTCCGAGGTCTTCCGATTTTGTGTCATCGGCAACAAGAGCTTTTATTGTTTTTGCACGGTCAGAAGCAGAAATCCCTGTTGTACATCCTTCGCCTATTAAATCTACCGAAACCGTAAAGGGTGTTTCATGCAAAGATGTATTGTTCTGTTTGCCTATCATTAATTCCAAGTCTAATTCTACGCATTTTGTTTCCGGAATTGCTGCACAAATTAAACCTCTTCCGTATTTTGCCATAAAATTGACTTTTTCGGGTGTTATTAATTCGGCAGAAGTAATAAAATCGCCTTCATTCTCTCTGTCTTCATCATCAACAACAATTATTATTTCTCCGTTTTTAATTGCTTCGATTGCTTCGGGTATTGTATTGAGTTGTTCTTTTATATTTTTGCTCATTATTATGTATTGTTTTTCAGTTATTTAATTGATTTCTTTTTGTCGGTTGCCAGATGCCGCTTTTTACTCCTGTTAAATATTTTAAAAAGCCGATTAATAATGCTGCATTCATTGAGTAAAAATGCGTAATATACCTAAGTACAGGCAGATGTATTTTTAGTCTTTTTAAAATTAAGTCAATAAAAAGAACTGCGAAAGTAATAGTAATTAAATAAATGCTGACAATATATATGTTAAAATTCAGCAGAAATATATTTGCGATAAGTGCAGAAAGAATAAAAAAAGGTCCGAACCATCTTAAAACTTTATGTGAAAAGAAACAAAATGACAGTCCTTTCATTGATGAAAACAGCAATTTTCTGTAAGCAATAAGGTTTTGGAAGTTTCCTGTTGAGATTCTTATTTTTCTTCTGAACTCTTCTTTTAAATCATTGGAAACATCCTCATAAACAACAGCTTGCTTGCAGTTAACGGCTTTCCTGCCTTGTTTTAGAATATTCATACAGATATAAAAATCGTCAACCAAAAAATTTGAGGGAACAGGTTTATATAAACCGGCTCTTATTGAATAACAACCGCCGAAGGGTCCCATCATTGTACCGAATAAAATACTTTCGTTTTGCTTAATTTTAACTTCACCCGAAATGTAGTTGCTCTCAGGAATTGATATTCCGGTATTTGAAATGGATTCTTTTGTATTTCTCATTTGAGAATCAACTAAACCTATGGATTTATCTTTGTAATATTTTACCATTTCAAAAATTGTATTTTTTGAAAAAATAACATTTGCATCTGTAATAATGAGAATATTTCCTGTTGCTTTTTTTTGAAGTTGATTAATAATGCTCGGTTTTCCTTGTCTTTCTTTAAAAATTGTAAAAAACAGATTTTTATGTTTTTCGGAATATTTTTCTACTATGTTATTTGTATTATCATCAGAATTATCAGAGCCGATTATTAGTTCTAACTTTTCGGAAGGGTATTCGGAACTAAATACAGATTTAATTTTTTCTTCAATAACAGCTTCTTCGTTATATAAAGACATTAAAATTGAAACCGTAGGCAAATTGTCAGAGTCGGAAGAATGAAAATTGTAAGGTTCTTTTTTATTCTTCACCAAAACTTTTAAAATTAACGGAAAAAATACATAAGAATGCAGAATAGCAGAAACGGAAAGCCAAAATAGTATTTGAAAGAAAATTTCCAATTTAATTTTTTAATTGCTTTTTATAAAACTCAATTAATGATTTTGAGATTGCAAAATTATCAAAATTATTCAGAATAAACTGTTGTGCATTGAATGAAATACTTTTTAAATCTATTTTGTTTTCGTAAATTTCAGTTATTGTTTGCTTAAACTCATTAATTGTATTTGCAATTAAAAAATCTGTTCCGTTCTTACCGTTAATACCTTCTGCTCCTTTACTTGTAGATAATATAATATTGCCTGATGCCATTCCTTCAATTATTTTTATTCTCATACCACTGCCGGATAATAACGGCACAATCATAACATCGTGACTTTTCATAAAGGAAACTGCATTGTCAATTTCTCCGAGGTAGTTTATGTTTTTATAATTTTTAAAAGTTTTTTCTAACCAATCCGGAGCATTTCTGCCTGCTATTGAGAATGTTAAATTTTTGTATTTTTTTGAAATTTCAGTCCAAACATTTTCTAAAAACCAAATTAATCCTTCTTGGTTCGGTGTCCAATCCAAAGAACCGATATGGAATATTTCTATTTCTTTAAAATCTTTTTCTTTTGATTTGTATTTTGATGCATTAACACCCGTCGGGCAAACAATGGTACTTTTTTTGTTTCCTGTTTTATTGAAATAGTCGGCATCTCTCTGTGTAATAGGAATAAGAATGTCGTATTTATTTGAGAATGATAATTCAAATTTTTTCATTCTTTTTGCAATAATTTGCAAATATATTTTTTTGAGAAAACTTTTTTCTTGCTTCAATGTTTGTTCCCAAATTTCGTGTTCAATATTATGTGCTCTGAATACAATTTTTGCTTTTGAATGTTTTTTTATTGTTTCAATATAAGGCATCATATATAAACCTTCTATTTGAATAAAATCATATTTATTGTTTATTAACAGTTTTTTAAGTTCTTTTTTAAAGTCTTCATTTATAAATCGTTCTGCGTTATACGGTATCTTTGAGAAGAATAAATTCTTTAATGCTTTTAATATTCTGATTTCCGTATTAATATTTACGGTTTTTATATTTATATTTTTATGAACTTTATTTTTAACAGAATTCAAATCAACATAATGCTTCTTTGTATTGCAGGATAATATTTCAACTCGACAACCGGCTTCTGCAAATCCTAAGCTTAAATTGTAAACAGCAATTGAGCCTCCGTCTTTCGGGGGAAAAGGGACTTTATTGTGTATTTGAAGAATTTTCATCTTATGTATTCAATCTTAATATACGAGATATTTTTTTAAGAATTTCTTCAAATTTCTGGATGTTTATAATTTTTGAGTCTTTTGTAGCTTGGTATGAAACGTAAACGCCGATTGGGAATAAAATGCCGGGTGCAAGCCAAGCTCCGAGAAAAACAGGAACAGCACTTTCTATTGCAGCTTTTTCTCCGAAACTGAATAATACATAATAAAACATGAATAACAGGACAGAAACTAAGATGGGAAGACCGAATCCGCCTTTTCTAATTATTGCTCCTAAGGGTGCTCCTATAAAGAAGAAGACCAAACAAGCAAATGAAAGCGAAAATTTCTTATACCAAGCTAATTGGTGCTTTTTTAACCATTTTAAACGATTACTGAGAGATTGACTGTTGTTTTCAATATTTGTTTTTAACCTGTTTGCAGAAGTTAAAGAACTTTGTAATGCTTTTTGTTTTTCACTTATTGACATTTTTTCATATATACTGTCTAAGTTCATTCTTGATATTAATTTTTCAGGATTTTGGTATCTGCTTATTGAGTCTCTATGTTTTATCTTATTGTCTTTAATTTCAGCTAATCTTTTTTCATGTTTGAAATAATTAAATTCAATTAATTTCCTATTATAACTTTCTGCTCTGTTGTAATATTCTTTTTTTAACGAGTCAATTGCATAGGAAAGTTGCTTTGTATCCATAATCTCATAATGTTTTTCAAATAAACTTTCATCGCTTTTTTTCATAGAAATATCAGGTAATTTAAAAACAATGGTTTGTTTTGTAAAACGGTCATGCCTGTACGGATATTCTTTTACGGAGCTGTTATGTTTTTCTTTCATTTCTGTATAATTGCTGCCACTGTATAAGGTTACAATCATATTTTTTTGGTCTCTTGTAATATTCATTTCTCCGGAGTCGGCAACGGTAACATCTTTATTTCCTTTTTGTTTTGTATGATTATATATCATAAAGCCGTACATCATTCCGGTATCCGGGTCTTTATCTTCAATTTTAATACTGTAGCCGTCTATGTCATTATTAAAAACACCTGTTTTAATGTTTAATTCAGGGCGTTTCCTTGATAAATCATATAATAAGCCGGCATATTTTAAGTTTGTATAAGGAAGCACATTATTTGAGAAGTAAAAAGCACCTATACTAAGTAAGATAATAAAAACAATTAATGAACTCATAATTCTCCATAATGAAATTCCTGAAGTTTTCATTGCGGTAAGTTCAAAATGTTCTCCTAAGTTGCCGAATGTCATCACGGAAGCAAGCAAAACTGCCAAAGGCAAAGCCATAGGAACTAACATTGCTGCTGAATAAAAAAGGACTTTGAGAATAAAGTACCATTCTAAACCTTTTCCTACCATATCCTCTATCCACAGCCATATAAATTGCATTAAGAAAAAAAAGATAGAAATTGCAAAGGTTATAATAAACGGACCTATGAAAGATTTAATTATTAGTATGTGTATTTTTTTCACTTATACTTTGAATATAATACAAAAGTAGAAAAATTATAAATAAAACTTTATTATCATAAGTTAATTTTAATTAAAAAAGATTAAATTTCATTAATTATGTGAGCACACTAAAAATGAGATATTGGGGTTGGTTTCTAAATTGTCAGCGAAGAAATGTTTAATTAATATTTATACACCTAAAGTATGCTTTAAGCCCTCAACTTGCTCATTCCACATTTCAATTATACTTTCTTTTTCGTCCTGTTCTGCAAAGTCAATAATTTGAAGAGCAACATCTCCTGTAAGTTCTTGTTTGTGAATGCTAAATTCAAAGTAAGTACCTTCTTCTGAATCTAACCATTTGAATCGGATGTAATTGTCAGATTTTTTTTCAATCAATTTTGCTTGTTGCTCTGAACGATCCCATATAAAAGTATATATCCCGTCTTCTAATGTAACTTTGTTTGCAAACCATTCTTCTAAGCCGGAAGGGTTGCTTAATCTGTAAAATAATATTTTAGGAATGGTGTTAATCGAATATTCTAAGTCAATCCTCTCTAAATTCTCCATATATTTTTATTTATAGTGTCTGCAATTTAAGAAAAAAAAACAAATAAAAAAAATATTTTCTTTCAGTTTTAATCAAAGTTTATATATTTGCATCCGCAAAAAAAGGCGAGGTAGCTCAGTCGGTTAGAGCGTCGGATTCATAACCCGGAGGTCACGAGTTCAATTCTCGTTCTCGCCACAAAAAAAGACTTCTTTTTTCTAGAAGTCTTTTTTATTTAATGTACGAAAGGTTAAATCTTATCTCCGTATGCCAAATCTCCTGCATCGCCTAAGCCGGGAACAATATATGATTTTGCCGTTAGTTCATTATCCATTGCACCGACCCAAATTGTGTATTTACCTTCCGGTAAGTTTTCCTGCATATATTCTACTCCTTCTTTCGCGGCAATAATCGTAACTATATGAGTATGTTTTGGGTCTTCATTTTTTGTCAAATCTTTATATGCTAATACTAAGGATGAACCGCTTGCTAACATCGGATCAGAGAGGATTAAAAATTTATCGTCTATATTCGGGGTTGATAAATACCCCGATTTTATTTCAAAGCTGTTATCTTTATGATATTTTCTGAAAGAACCGACAAAAGCATTTTGTGCATAATCAAAATAGTTTAATAAACCTTGGTGAAGCGGTAAACCTGCACGCAAAACTGTTGCTAATACAATATTATCTTTCATAATTTGCATATCGGTTGTTCCGAGCGGAGTTGTAACTTCTTTTTTCTCAAATTCTAACTCTTTACTCAGTTCATAAGCAAAAATTTCTCCTATACGTTCTAAGTTTTTTCTAAACCGAAGCCTGTCGTTTTGAATATTGACATCTCTTAATTCAGAAATAAACTTATTTAAGATTGAGTTTTGCTCGCCAAGAATATGTATCATATTTTATGATTATAATAATAAATAAATATCTTATATTTTAAGTTTAAAACGTCTAAGATTAAAGTCTTTAATGGCTTATATCTTTAATTTTATCCGGATTGTGTTTATGCTTAAATAAGAATATAAATAAAACGGCAACAATTAGTGCGTATAATGCAAATCCTAACCAGATATTTTTCCAATCCCATGTGCCGTCAGATAATACATAAAATTTATCAATAATGATACCGCTTCCTAAAGCTCCTATCATTGTTCCGAAACCGTTAGTCATCATCATAAACAGTCCTTGAGCACTACCGCGCATTTTGCTGTCTGTTTCTGTTTCAATAAATAAAGAGCCTGAGATATTAAAGAAGTCAAAAGCCAATCCGTAAATTATCATTGAAAGAATAATGAAAATAAGTCCGAATCCTTCGGGTTCTCCGATTCCGAACAAAGCAAACCTGAGAACCCATGCAAACATACTGAATATCATAACTTTTTTTATGCCGAAACGTTTTAAGAAAAACGGAATTGTAAGAATAAAAAGAGTTTCGGATATTTGAGAAATAGACATGACAATTGTTGAATATTTAATAACAAATGAGTCCGCATATTTAGGTATTTCTTTGAAATGGTCAAGGAACCGGTCGCCGTACATATTAGTTAATTGCAAAGATGCACCCAGCATCATTGAAAATATAAAGAAAATTGCCATTTTATAGTTGCCGAATAACTTAAAGGCTTCTAATCCGAATAGTTTTACAAATGAAGATTTTTCGGCAACTTTTTGTTGCGGCCGGCATTTAGGCAAAGAGAAAGAGTATATTCCTAAAATAAGCGAAGCAATTGCTGAAATATAAAATTGATTTTCACTTGCTTTGTTTCCTGTTAAATTAGTAAACCACATGGCAGCTATAAAACCGATTGTTCCCCAAACACGTATTGGCGGGAACGATTTAACAACATCTAATTTTGCAATATTAAGTGCATTGTATGCTACTGTGTTGGTTAATGCAATTGTCGGCATATAAAAACTCATAGCAAGCAGCATTACCCAAAAAAATGTATCGGGGTTGTTTATAAACGGAAAGCTTGCTACTGCCGCTCCTGCTATAATATGTGAAACGGCATAAACTATTTCTGCATTAACCCATCTGTCGGCAATGATTCCGGTGATAGTAGGCATAAACAATGATGCAATTCCTAATGTCAGGAATACTGCACCAAATTCGGTAGGTCCCCATCCCATTGTTCCGAACCAATAGTTTGCAAAAGTTATCAGCCAAGAACCCCATACAAAGAATTGCAGGAAGTTCATTATCGTTAATCTTAGTTTTATTCCCATACTTTATTCTTAATTATTATATTTCTACTTTTCTTTTCTTTTCTTTAACTCGTCTCGAATTTTTGATGCCGTTTCATAATCTTCATTATTAATTGCTTCTTGCATCATTTTTTTTAATTCTTTATCTGACAAGCTTTTATAATCTCTTTTCTCATCAGATTTATCTTTGCTCGGTTCAGAACTTGTTTTTTGTATATCTTCATTAATCATCATTCCGGCTTTATCAATAATGCTTTCTTTTACAAAAATAGGTGCATGAAACCTCAATGCAATAGCAATGGCATCGGAAGTTCTGGAATCTATTTTAATTTTTGTATGTTCTTTTTTGCAAATAATTTCCGAATAAAATATTCCTTCTTCTAATTTAACAATATTAACTTCAACCACTTCAATACGAAATGAATTAGCCATATTTACAAACAAATCATGAGTTAAAGGTCTGAACGGTTTTAAACCTTCAAGTTGAATGGCAATAGATTGAGCTTCGGATGTGCCGATTATTACGGGGAGTCTTCTGTTTCCGTCTTCTTCCTCGAGTATTAATGCGTAGGCTCCGTGCCTTGTTTGGCTGTATGATAATCCTGCAATTTTTAAACGAATTTTTTTCATTTATATTCGGCGTCTCTGTTCTTAACAGCAAAAGTAAACAATAGCTTTAAATTTGCAATTTTTTAATTTACACTTATTATATTTTCCGGTTTCAGCAGTTCTTTATTTTTATATCTTAAATAAAGTTGAACAACTGCTGCAACATCTTTTTCGCAATATTTTGCAATTCTTTTAATATCTTTTTCTTTATAATAAATATCGGCAACCATACTTCCGTCAATATCATCTTTCGGTGTGGGGATGTTGAATATTTCGGTTAAAAGTTCTAATGACGTATAGTGTTTGTAATCACCGAATTTCCAGAGTTCAAGTGTATCTAAATGTCTTACCTCCCAAGGTTTTTTTCCTGCAAAATTTAATATTTTAGGAATCGGGATATTGTTAATCAGCATTCTTCTCGCTATATACGGATAATCAAATTCTTTTCCGTTATGTGCACATAAATATTTGTTGCTTGTATTGTATGATTTTTCTACTAAATTTTTGAAACCTGAGAGAATTTCTTTTTCATCATCTCCGAAGAATGATTTTATTCTTAATTTACCATCATTAATAAAACCTGCCGAAATACAGATGATTTTTCCGAATTCGGCATAAATTCCTGCTCTTTGCCAAATATCTTCCGGTTTTTCGTCATCTTTGATAAAATGTTTTGCTTTTTTTTCCCATAAATATTTCATTTTATCCGATAGGTTATCAAAGTTTTCGGAGTTAGGAACTGTTTCAATATCAATAAAAAGAATTTGCTCGTTTTTAATGTTATTTAACATTGTATTTATTGTTTAGGTTTTTTTCGATGATGGTTGAAAGCATTTCAATTGCAACTTTGTTATGTCCGCCTTGCGGAATTATTATGTCAGCATAGCTTTTTGAGGGTTCTATAAATTGAAGGTGCATGGGTTTAACAGATTTAGAATAGCGTTCCAGAACTTTTTTTACGGTTCTTCCTCGTTCAATAATATCACGTTCTATTACTCTTCCTAATCGGTCGTCGTCATCTGCATATACAAATATTTTTATATCGAATAAATCTCGAAGTTTTTTATTTGTGAGTACAAGTATTCCTTCAACAATTACAACTTCGTGAGGTTCAATGGTTGTTGTTTCTTTTTCTCTTGTGCAGGTTAGGTAGGAATATTTGGGCTCTTCAATAGATTTGTTTTGTTTCAGTTTTTTTATATGTTCTATTAAAAGTTCAAATTCAATAGAATTAGGATGGTCGAAGTTAATTTTTTGTCGTTCTTCAAGAGGAAGCGAGCTGTTATCTTTATAATATGAATCTTGTGAAAGTACGGCAACTTCGCCCTTCGGCAGTTGTTCTACTAATTTTTTAACCACTGTTGTTTTGCCTGAACCTGTTCCGCCTGCAATTCCTATAACTAACATGCTTTATTAATTTTATGAAGTTTTGACTACTTCTCAAAATTAATAAAAATTACTTAACTTAAAAGTTATGATTAAAATATTGTTAAACAGAAATTAATTTTGTGTTTTCATTATGTTATCAACTTCTGAATTTGTAGGGGCAATTTCTTTTAAAATATTATAAACTTTTCTTTTTTCTTGTGGTGGAGCGTCTGAGAATATTTTTACGATTTCAGACATTTTAGTAGATAAAAAGATGCTTAAAAAATATGAATCAGGTTTTCTGTTATAGACATTTTTCAGCAGCATAATTGAATTTGCAATTTCTGCTCTTCCTTGAATAAGTTTTTCGGTCATTTGGTCTAAACCTAATCGATGATATTTGTAGTACAGTTTTCGTATTCCGGAATTGTCGTTTGAGGTCATGTGTTCAATTAAGTAGAATCTGTTTTTTCTGCTGCTTGTTCCGAATGCTTGCCAAGTTTGATCAAAAGGGTCTGCTTGTGCATGGTCTTTAATTTGTTTGGCTTTTTGCAGAAATTCTGTTCCTCCGAGCATTGAATAAGAATCGTAATCTAAGCCGATTATTATATATGCATAAAATGCTAATACGGAGGTTAAGTTGGAAAGATGAGTATTTTCATTAAAGTCTAATGCTTGCCCTTCGACATAAGTAAATTCAAAATCTTTGTCTTCTTTGTAATTGAACAAAGTTGATTTATAGTTTGTGTTGAAAATTGTTCTGGTGGATTGGATTGATATATTTCCTTTAAATTTATCTATTCCGTTATAACTTTTAAGGTTTATTTGAATTTGACATTCGATTCTTTCATTGTTAGAGAAAACATTATTAGTCCATTTTCTGTTATTCATAAATTCGTATAAATCTTGTTGCATTTTAATATACAAATCTCTGTTTGTTCCTTGAATTTGGTTGCTGTTAATACTGATTCTGCAATTAAGTTCTTGCGAGAAAAGATTATATGCAGAAACAATTATAAACAGAAAAACTATTGTTTTTTTCATTATTGATATATTAATTCAATTATTGTAGCAGTTATATCTTCTGCAACTTCTTTTTTAGATTTTAACTCAAATCTTTGTATATTATTGTCTTTATCAATAACAGTAATTTTATTTGTATCAAAAGCAAAACCTGCTCCTTTGTCTTTTAGAGAGTTCAGAACTATAAAATCAAAGTTTTTGTTTTTAATTTTTTGTTGTGCATTTTTTAACTCGTTATCTGTTTCTAATGCAAAACCTACGGTTAGTTGATTTTTTCTTTTTTTATTGCTCAGTTCTGCGGCAATATCTTTTGTTGGAATTAATTCTATGTTTAAAGAGTCTGTTTTCTTTTTTATTTTTGAGTTTTTTTGATGTTTTGGGGTGTAATCAGCAACTGCGGCAGCAAAAATTATAATATCTTGCTTGTTAAAATGTTTTTTTGTTTGTTTGTACATTTCGTCAGCCGATTCAACATTGATGAGATTTATTGATTTATTAATAGGTTTAATTGATACCGGACCTGATATTAATGTTATATCTCCGCCATTTTCTGCCAATGTTTCGGCTAATGCAAATCCCATTTTACCTGATGAGTTATTTCCTATAAATCTTACGGGGTCAATTTTTTCGTGCGTAGGTCCGGCAGTAATTAAAACTTTAAAATTATTCAGTTTTTTTTTTGAGTTGAAAAAGGTTTCAATTTTTTCTACTATTTGTTCCGGTTCTGCCATTCGTCCTTTTCCTTCCAAACCGCTTGCAAGTTCACCGGTTTCTGCATCAATAATATGGTTTCCGAAAGATTTTAATTTAGCAATATTTGATTGAACGGCTGTATGTTTAAACATATCTAAATCCATTGCAGGAGCCCAAAATACAGGACACTTTGCTGAAAGATATGTTGTGAGCAAAAGGTTGTCGGCAATTCCGTTTGCTGCTTTTCCTATTGTGTTAGCGGTTGCGGGTGCAATGATAAAAGCATCTGCCCAAAGTCCTAAATCTACGTGGCTGTTCCAATCACCGTTTTCGGGATTATAGAACATTTTTAAAACAGGTCTTTTAGAAAGTGTGGCAAGGGTTAAAGGTGTTATAAACTTTTCTGCAAAAGGTGTTGTGATAACTTGCACTTCGGCTTCTTTTTTTATAAGCAGTCTTATAAGAATAGCCGCTTTATAAGCAGCTATTCCTCCTGTGATACCTAAGAGTATTTTTTTTCCTTTCATCAAATGCCGATTATTTGACAAATTTAATTATTTTTCTTCAAGTTCTTCGTCTGATCTTCTAAAATAAATATCTTCATCTAAATATTCTCTTGTTGCAATTAAAATCGGTTTAGGAAGGCGTTCGTAAAATTTAGAAATTTCAATTTGTTCTCTGTTTTCAAATATTTCTTCTAAATTATCGGTATATGAAGCAAATTCTTGAAGTTTTTTGTCAAGTTCTTCTTTTAGCTCTCTTTGAATTTGTTTAGCTCGCTTTGAGATAATTGTAAGTGATTCATAAATATTTCCTGTTTGTTTTTCAAATTCAGAAAAATCTCTTGTAATGGTTGAATCTGATGCAGTTGTTTTTTTGTAGTCCATATTATGTTTGTTTTACTTTCGTTACTTTAAAAATTAACTTTGTTTATCTTTTTTATTGAGTTCTCTTATTTTTTTCTCGGAGAAAGATTTTATCATTTGTAATTCATCTAAGAATTTTGTTTTAGGATATTTTGAAATTATTTTATTATAAGCCGAAATTACTTCCTTATATCTTTCTTCTTGTTTTGTGATAATACTGTTTTTAGCATATTTATACTTAGACATTGCGATTAAATATAAAATTTCCTCTTTATATTTTGTGTCAGGATATTCTTTTAAATTATCTTTTAAAGCAATTGCAGCAGCATTATAATAGCCTATATCATAATAGAGTTTTGCGTTTTCAAAATGTTTTAATTCTAATTTATCTCTTAATTCATCCACAAGGTTGTTGCATTCTGCGATTTTGTCACTTTCAGGGTATTTTGTAATAAATAATTCAAATTCTTGAAGTGCTGTTAATGTTGCACCTTGATATAATTTTGATTTTGGGGCATCAAGATAATAACATTTAGCACTCATAAATTGTGCATTTTCAGCTTTAATTCCCTTAGGGTAATCACCTACATATTTTCTGAAATAATAACCGGCAAGGATATAATCTTTTAAGTGGTAATAAGAATCTGCGTATTTATAAAGAGCATCTTCACCTTCTTTGGTCATTCTTAAAGACAGAATAACATCTTCCAGCATAATTTGCGTTTTTGCATATTTGCCTAAATCATAATATTCCATAGCCCTTGCATATTTATTCGAAGGGTTTTGAATTTTTTTAGCTCTGTTAAAGTCGCAAGATTGAAACAATGCTATAACAGAAATACTTATTAATATAAGATTTAACTTATTTTTAAACATGGCTGCAAAATTAAAATTTTATTCCGAAAAATATACCTTTTTAAAAAGATTTATTTGCCTTAATTATTGTTAAAACGATTTATGTGAGAAAAAGTTACGCAGGTTTTAATTACTTTTTTGTTTTTTGAATTTTATTAAATCCGTAACTTAATGAAAAAATATTAGAATATAGTGCAATTGATTGGTCGCCGATGTCAGTTAAAGCATAGTCTAACTTGAGGTTGAATATATTTACGCCTATCCCGATACTCGGTTGAAAACTCAGTACATCTTTATCGAAATCTTTAATTATTGCATAATTACCGGTTCCTCCTCTGACGAAAATAAAGTTTTTATAAGCAAGTTCAAATCCTATGTGAGGGTCAATTGAGGCAAGTTTACTTGACAATAAAACGTGTTTTTTTCCGTCGAAACTTAAATCGACACCGATTTCTGTAAGTAAGTTGAACTTGTCATTTAAGGTAAATTTTCTTCCTGCTCCGAGCAATAATTCCGGCATTGTTATTTCAATACTGTTTTCGGGAATTTCATTTCCTGTATCCGTAAAAATACTTTCGAGAGATTCGGTATTGTAGAACCAAGCATTAAAGGTTGATGTTGCATCTTTTAAATTTGCACCATACAGCCATTTTCCTTTATTGTAGTTTAGAGCAATATCAAAACCGAAGCCGAATGCTTTTGCAAATTCGGCTTGATTTCTGAAAATAATTTTTGTGTTTGCTCCGTATGATAAGCCGGGAATTTTGCTTTTTTTTGCATAAGACAATAAAAGTGCGTAGTCTGCAACAGAAAAATAACTTATTCTGTTGTAATCAACATTTCCGTTTGCATCAATTAATTCTAGGGTGTTGGGAATGTTATCAACTCCGAACCTTAAAAAAGTTACGGCAAGAGCTGTTGAATCAGTTGTTTTGTATGATGCCCCGAGATAATCGAATTTTGCAATTCCGGCAAAATATTCGGAATGCATTGCGGCAACTTCGTATTTGTTTTTTTGATTAATTAAAGATGCAGGATTCCAATAAGCAGAATTTGTACCGCCGGAAGATGCAATAACTGAGTTAGACATTGATAATGCTCTTGCTCCGACACCGACGGATAAAAATTCATTACTGTAAATTCTTATTTGAGAATGAACTAATTGTAATGAAAAAATAAAAATCAGTGTTAATAATTTTGGCATTTCGTTAAATTTAAGATATTTTTACCAAACAATATTTAAACTATAAAAGTGCAAACATATTGCCTTTTCTAAAAAATATAATTATGAATAAAGAATTACGATATTTTACATTGCCTAATATTTTAACTTTATTTAATTTGATTGCAGGTAGTTTTGCTTTGTTTTTTGCGTTTGAGAAGAGCGGAGAACAATTATATGTAGCATCAATATTTATTTTAATTGCAATAGTTTTTGATTTTTTGGACGGATTTGTTGCCAGATTAACCGATTCTGTTTCGAAAATAGGAAAACAATTAGATTCTCTTGCTGACATTGTAAGTTTCGGTATTGCTCCTGCTGTTATTGTATTTCAAATGCTGAAAGGTGCACTGGAGATAAAAGACTTTTCTTTAGATTTGCCTTTTACTGATATTTTGTTGATGATGATGCCTGTTTTATTAATTGTTGCAGCAGCTTTACGGTTAGCAAAATTTACGGCGGATGATAAACAAAAAACTGTTTTCTTAGGTTTGGCAACACCTGTTTCTGCTTTGTTTTTTGCATCGTTACCTTTATTAGATATGTTTGACCCTGATAACTTACTTATTTTAAAGGTTTGGCTTGATGTAAATTTACCTTTTGATTTTATTTTGGCAATAATAGGTTTACAAGTATTTATTTTAACAAGTGTTTGGTTTTTTACTGTATCAATAGTTGTAATTTCAATTTTACAATTGATTAATTTACCAATGTTCTCATTTAAATTTGAAGGCTACAGTTTTAAAAAGAATGCTACAAAATATGTATTTATAATTTTATCGTTCTTATTAATAATATTTTTGCAATGTTTTATTATTCCGTTTGTTGTAGTTTTATATATACTATTTTCTGCCGGTGATGATGTTGTGGGGCTTTTTATTAAGAAAAAATAATACTTTTAAATTAAAATATCCGAATTCGACAGAGTTCGGATATTTTATTTAAAGTTCAAGATAATTTTATCAGCCAAAACCTCTGCAATTTTTCGGTAAGATGCATTTGAACTTCCGGCAATATGAGGTGTTAATATTACATTTTCGGAATTTATAAGATAATTTAGGGTAGGAGAGTCTTGCCCTGAGAAAATATCGGTAAAAGATGCTTTTTCATACTCCAAAACATCTAATGCAACACCGATAACTCTATTATTTTTAAGGTTTTTTACTAAGTCATCTGTTTTTAAAATTTTTCCTCTTGCGGTATTAATTATGTAAATCGATTTTTTAAAATTTCGGATATAACTATCGTTTATCATAAATAAAGTTTCATCGGTTAGAGGGATGTGAATACTGAGGATGTCTGTTTTCTCAAAATATTCTGCTTCGGAAACTTCTTTAACAAATTCGTCTGAATAGTTTTTTTTGTATTTATCATAAGCCAAAACATCACAATCAAAACCTTGTAATCGTTGAGCAAAAGCACTTCCCATATTTCCGTAACCGAGAATTCCTATTGTTTTTCCTTGTATTTCCGTACCGATGTTTTTCCTGTTCCAAATGCCGTTTTTTACTTCTGTATTTGCAATATTAATTTTATGAAATAAGCTGAGAAGCATACCGAGTGCGTGTTCTCCTACGGAATCTCTGTTGCCTTCGGGAGAATTAATACATAATATTCCGACTTTTGCAGCGTGCTCAGTATCAATGTTTTCCGTGCCTGCTCCTGCACGAGCAATAAGTTTTAATGAACCGGAATTATCAATAAAATTTTTATCAATCATAAATTTGCTTCGAATAACGAGTCCGTTATATCCGGGTATTATTTTAAGCAATTCTTCAAAAGAAATATTCGGTTTATAATCACAAATAAAACCTGCAATTTCAAGTTTCTTTTGCAGGTTTTTATGCGTGGGTTCGGCAATTATTATTTTAAACATTTATTATATTGAACTCGGGTTAATTAATAATTCCGTTACTTTATTTTATAATAAATCACTTGCAAGTTCAGCTAAATAACTTCTTTCTCCTTTTGTTAAATTAATATGAGCAAAAATATCTTGTCCTTTCATTTTATCGGTTAAATATGAAAGTCCGTTAGATTTTGTATCTAAATACGGAGAGTCAATTTGGTCAATATCTCCTGTAAAAATAATTTTAGTTCCTTCTCCGGCTCTTGTTACAATGGTTTTTACTTCGTGAGGTGTGAGGTTTTGAGCTTCATCAATTATAAAAAACACTTTTGATAAACTTCTTCCTCTTATATATGCAAGGGGTGTAATTATTAATTTTTCATCTTTAAGTAAATCGTCAATTCTTGCAAAATCTTTAGATTGTCTTCCGAATTGATGTTTTATGACAGTTAAATTATCAAACAGAGGTTGCATATACGGTCCTATTTTTTGCTTTTCGTCTCCGGGCAGATAACCTAAATCTTTATCGGAAAGTGAAACAATCGGCCGTGCTAACATAATTTGTTCAAAATCACGTCTTTGTTGAAGAGCAGCAGCAAGTGCCAGTAAGGTTTTTCCTGTTCCTGCTTTTCCTGTTATAGAAATAAGTTGTATTTTTTCGTCTAATAGTGCTTCAAGAGCAAAAGTTTGTTCGGCATTACGGGGTTTAATGTTATAGGCATTTTTCTTGCTTACTTTAGTAACTGTTTTTTCGATATGATTATATTTTGCCAAAGCACTTGAAGCCCCGCCTTTTAAAATGAAGAAGCTGTTTATTGCGGGTTCATGTTCAAACTTGAATTCTTCAACAGGTATTCCTTCTTTTTCTTGAAATAATCTTGAGACTAATGCATCGTCTATATTTTCATGAACATGAATTTCTTTGTATAGTTCTTCAACATTTCTAACCTTATCGGTTTGATAGTCTTCAGCATTAATTCCGAGAGATTTTGCTTTCATTCTCAGGTTTATATCTTTACTTACCAATGCAACGTTTTTATCGGGATATGTTCTGTGATAATAATCTGCAACTGCAAGTATCTGATGGTCAGGTTTGTTTTCTGTAAATGATAATTTCATTTTTTCAGAAAACTCTTTTCCCAATTCTATTTTTAATGTTCCTTTTCCTTCTCCGAGAGAAACGCCTCCGTTAAATAAACTGTCGCCTGCTAATTTATCTAGTTCTCTCATAAACTCTCTTGCATTGAAATTAATCTCCTCATTCCCTTTTTTAAAGTTGTCTAATTCTTCCAAAACAACAATCGGAATAATAACATCATTTTCTTCAAATTTCATGATACTGTTGTAGTCATGTAAAATCACATTCGTATCTAATATAAATGTTTTAGCCATTACTTATATTTTTAATTAATAGTATTGTAAAATTATCTCTCAAAATTAAATAATCTTTTTTCTGTTTCAAACTATTTGCAGGTTTATTTTAGTTTTGCAGAAAGTATTCGGACAAAACAAAATTTAATGAATTATAACGAAACAATAAAATGGCTTTTTAGTCAACTTCCGATGTACCAAAGACAAGGGAAAACAGCTTTTAAAAAAGATTTAAAAAATATAAAAGCTTTATGCAAACATTTGAAAAGTCCTCAAAATAGATTTAAAAGTGTACATATTGCAGGTACAAACGGTAAAGGTTCGGTTTCTCATATTCTTGCATCTGTTTTACAATCAGCAGGATATAAAACAGGGTTATATACATCGCCGCATTTAAAGGATTTCAGAGAACGTATCAGAATAAACGGTAAAATAATTTCTGAACAAGAAGTTATATTTTTCGTGAAAGAGAATAAAAGCATTTTTGAAAGAATAAAACCTTCTTTTTTTGAGATGACTGTAGCAATGGCTTTTAATTATTTTGCAGAAAAAGAAGTTGATATTGCAATTATTGAAACAGGAATGGGAGGCAGACTGGATTCTACGAATATTTTAAACCCCATTTTAACGGCAATAACGAATATAAGTTTAGACCATACTCAATTTTTAGGAGAAACAGTTGAAGAAATTGCTTTTGAAAAAGCGGGAATTATTAAAGAAAGAATCCCTGTGGTAATAGGAGAAACAAGTTCTGAAAGCAAAAAAGTTTTTGTCAAAAAAGCAGAAAGTGTAAATGCTCCTATTTATTTTGCAGACTCTCAATATAAAATAAATTATGCTCTTTTAAATAAAGATTACAAACAAGTTTTTAATGTTGAGAAGAATAAAGAATTAACTTATAAAAATTTAACAACAGATTTAATCGGGTTATATCAGAAAAAAAATATTATTACTTCTTTAAAAATAATAGATTTATTACCGGAAAGTTTTCAGATTTCTAAAAAAAACATTTTTGCAGGTATTTTAAATGTAAGAAAAAATACCGGATTTGCAGGAAGGTGGCATATTTTAGGGCATAATCCGTTAATTGTAGCAGATACGGGACATAATGTTGCAGGAATAAAAGAAATATTAAAACAGTTGAAAGCAATTGCATATAAAAAACTGCATTTTGTTTTCGGAACTGTGAATGATAAAAATATTGATTCCGTTTTGACACTTTTACCTAAGAATGCCGTTTATTATTTTACGCAGGCAGATATTCCGAGAGCATTAAATGTTGAATTATTAAAGGAAAAAGCAGAGCAACATTGTTTAAACGGAGATATTTATTTAAAAACAAAAGATGCTTTTATTGCAGCAAAGCAAAACGCAGAAAGTTCAGATTTAATACTAATAGGCGGCAGTACGTTTATAGTTGCAGAGCTGATATAGAATAATATCGGAATCAAATAAAAATAATAAATTATAAAATTAATTATGAACTAAGCTTTTTTATATTTATATTAGCTGAAATGCTTAAAACTAACCTAAAATACATTCTTTTCAAGATTATGCCTGTAATATTACTGGTTTTTTTTGTTGAAAAAGAAGTAATGTCCCAACAACATTCACTTCAGGAAACAGAAAAACTAATTTCAATTGCAGATTCTTTATCAAAAATAAATCCGGACAGTTCTTTAATAATACTTAACAATATTATTAGTTTAACAGAAGATGAAGATTCGGAAGAATATATGAAAGTATTATGGGTAAAGGGACTTTCGTTTTATTATTTAAACAATAACGATTCTTCAATATTTATATTCCGGCAATTAGAAGAGCTTAGTAATAAAAATAAAAGTTTTCAATATAAAGCCGATGCTTTAAAAATGATTGCATTAGTTTACAGGAATATAGGGAATTATAAAAAATCTATTGAAAGTTTTAAAGCTTGTATAGAATTATGTAAAAAAGCCGGACTAAAAGATAAACAGGCTGCTGCTATGAATAACTTGGGAATTGTTTATGAAGAGACAGGAAATTTTGATGAAAGTTTGGAAATTCAGATGCAGAGTTTAAATCTTCATCAACAATTGAATGATACATTAGGTTTGATGGCTTGTTTCAATAATATAGGTTTACTGTATAGAAATTTAAATGATTATGATTTGGCGTATGAGTATTATTTGAAAGTTTTAGCTTTTGCAAATAAAACTAACAGTATTGCACATAAATCAAGAGCCTATGCTAATATCGGGGTTATTTATACTTATAAAGAAGAATATGATAAAGCATTAGAGTATTTTTTCAAAGCATTAAAACTTAAAAAAATTATCAGCGGAAAATACGGACTTGCTCTTACATACGAAAATATAGGAGAAGTGTATTTTTTAACAAAAGATTATTTAAAAGCTGAGAAGTACTATAATCTTGCTTACGAACTTTTTTCTGAAGGCGGAAACTACAAAAATAAAGTAACTATAAACATATATTTAGCAAAAGTATTGATAAAGAATAAGAAATTCAATTCTGCATTTTATTATATTAAACAGGCAGATTCATTGTTGAATAATCAACTGGAGAAGTTATTATTTCCTGAATTTTATGAAGTAAAATCTCAATATTACGAAGCAACAGGAAATTATGGTACTGCGTTAAAGAATTATAAAATTTTCACACAATTGAAAGACAGTTTACATAATACAGAAATAAACGATAAAATTGCAAAACAAAAAGCAAAATTCGACTTTGAATCACAAGAAAAAGAATTAAAAAGATTAAATGCAGAAACAGAACTAAATAAAATTAAAGCCGAAAAGCAAGAACAAAAACTTAAAAAAAATAAGTTTTATATTATCGGAACTATATTTTTTGTAATTATAGGAATAATTTCATTTTTAATTGTTCAAATACAATTAAGAAAAAATAGAAAAGCTACTGCTTTATTGCAAAAAAACCGACAAATATTGCTCAAAAAAAACTATGAAATAACCTTGCAAAATGAAGAAATAAAAAATCAAACAGAGCAGCTATATGCAATAAACGATGATTTAATGCAACTTAAAACAGCAATTGACGAAACAGATAATGCAGTTGTAATACTTGATAAAAACGGCAACTTTGAATGGGGGAATAAAGGATTTGACAGATTATATGATGTTAATTTTGAGGAATTCAGAGCAAAATATCCCGGTATTCTCGATGCTTCAAAAAAATCAAGTAATTACGATACTATGTCAAAAGTAATTAAAAAATGTATTAAATATAAAACATCGGGCAGCTATGAGTTTTCAACATTTAATAAAAAAGGCGAAAAAATTTGGATTCAAACAAATATAAAAGCTGTTACGGATTTATCCGGAAATATTATGAATTTAATAGTGATTGACACAGATGTTTCCGAAAAAGTGAAAACCGGACGAATTTTAGAACAAAAAAATTACGAACTGGAAAAACAAAAAGAAGAAATTGATTCCAGTTTGCGTTATGCTCAAACAATTCAAAAAGCAATTTTACCGGCACCCCTAACAATGAGAAAAAATCATGATTTTTTTCTTGTATATTTACCTAAAGATATCGTTTCGGGCGATTTTTATTGGTTTTCAGATCAAAAAAACAGTCCTTACACATTCTTTGCAGTTGTTGATTGCACCGGACACGGTGTTCCCGGTGCATTTATGAGTATGATAGGAGCAAGGCTTTTGAATTTTATAGTAAACGAAAAAAATATATCAGACCCTGCCGATATTTTAGAACAAATGCACGTTTCTGTTAAAATCGCACTTAAACAAAACTTATCCGGCAATAAAGACGGTATGGACATTTCGTTATGCAGAATTGAAAAAAAATCAAACAGTTCTGTCAATATTGTTTTCAGCGGTGCAAAGCAATCAGTATATTATTATAAAACAAAGCAAAAGAAACTTATAAAAATAAGAGGAGACGTAAAAACAATAGGCGGACATTATTATGATGATGCAGAATTTTCAAATAAATCTTTTCGATTAGAACAAAATGATATGTTGTATTTATTAACCGACGGTTACATTGACCAAGACTCTCCCGAAGGGAAAAAAATAGGAAGTGCCGGTGTTGCAGGGCTTCTTAATAAAATAGGCTTATTACCCCTTAAACAACAAAAAGAAATAATGATTAAACTTCTTAATTCACACAAAAAAGATGTTTACCAAAGAGACGATATTACTTTTTTAGGAATTAAAATTGAATAAAATCATAAAAAACTATACTTTAGTGGCTTGAAATTTAATACGATTTCAGGAAATAATATTTTTAAATTATTTAAGGCGATAAATTATAATACTTTTCTAATGAAAACACATATGAGATTTTTTTTGGTTGTTATTTTAAGTTTAAGTTCATTTTTTTTAAATGCACAAGTATATTATAACATAAATGTAGCACTTACCGATCCCGAAAGTGTTGATTCCTTGGATTTAAACAGTGCTTTTCTGGGAACTTTGCCTAAAGATATAGGAAAGTTAGTAAACTTAAAGTATTTGGATATTAGTTTTAATAACCTGAAAAAATTGCCGTCAGGAATTACAAAGCTAACAAAATTAGAAACTTTAATTATTGAAGATAATCAAATTAAAGAATTACCGTCAGGCTTCGGGAATTTAAAAAGTTTGAAAAAATTAAATTTAAGAAATAACAAAATTACATCATTACCGAAAGATTTTATAGGACTAACTTCACTAACCGAATTAAATCTTCGACATAACAGGATATTAGAAATTCCGAAAGAATTACTCAAGCTTGAACAAATTAAAAAACTGAATCTTGGCGAAAATAAAATTATTGAAGTTCCGTCTTTCGCTAAAATGTTGAATTTAGAAGTACTATATTTAAATAAAAATAAAATTACTGAATTTCCTAAAAATGTCACAAAAAATATAAATCTGAAAGAGCTGTATCTTAACAATAACAGGATAGTAGAATTAAGTGAGAAAATTAAAGATATGAATAAATTGCAGACTCTTAACCTCGAGTATAATAAAATCGCAATAATTCATCCTGTAATTTATAAAGAAACAAATATACCGTATTTAAATTTCGGATTCAACAAATTAAAAGCCGTTCCGAAAGGTCTGTTAGAAATGACAGCATTAAAATATATTGATTTAAGAGGAAATAAAATTCCGTATTATCAAGTTAAGCAATTAAGAGACTCTTTAAAAAGTTGCGAGGTTAATATGAAGTTAAATACAGCAGAGTTGCAGGAAGCAATTGAATTTACATCAATGGAAGAAGCTTTAAAAAATCCTGAAAAAGTATATATTCTCACTTTGATAAATACACCCGTAATTCCGAATGAATTAAAGATGCTTTCAAATCTTCAATCACTTAATTTAGAAGAAAATAATATTACAAATATTCCTTCATTTTTAGGTCGATTAACTAACTTAGAAATATTAAAATTAGCACGAAACAGCATAACATATATTCCTAAATCAATAAAAGACCTCAAGTATTTAAAAATGCTTGATATGAGAGACAATCAATTAAGCGAAATACCGCATGAGATAGGAGAACTTAAAAAATTAGAATATATAGACTTCAGACAAAATAATTTAACTTCATTACCGCCCGAAATAGGGAATCTTGAGAATTTAGAAGTATTAAGTATTGAAGAAAACAGCATAACTCAACTTCCTGAAGAAATAGGAAACTTAAAAAAACTTGTAACTTTATATGCAGCAAAAAATAAACTGGAAAGTTTACCGGCATCAATCGGAAAGCTGAAAAATGTTACCGAATTTGATGTAAGCCAAAATGTAAACTTAAGTTCAATACCTGCCGAAATAAGTAATATGGATAATTTGATAAAGTTTTCTGCAGGAAACAATAATCTTGATTCATTACCTTCTGAAATAGGAAACATCTCGAACCTCTCAGATATTGACGTAAGAGGTAACTTTTTGACAGACTTGCCCGCAAGTATCGAAAATTTGCAATATTTAATAATAATTGATTTAAGTTCAAATAAGTTTGAGGAAATTCCTTTAAGCCTTATGAATATTCCCGGTTTGAATAAGTTATCAATCAGCGATAATAAAATTAAAACATTACCTCCGGATATTCAAAACTTGGTTTTTGTGGAGGAATTTGATTTGTTCGGAAATCAATTAACCGATATACCTGCCGAAATTGCAGGAATGGAGTCATTATCAATCCTTAATTTATTCGCTAATAAAATAAAAACATTACCGCAAGAAATTTCAAGTTGCACAAATATAAGGCTCATTGATTTGAGAATGAACCCGATAAACGAAGGCGATAAATACAAAATAAGAAGATATGTTGAAGGTGCCGAAGTAAGATTCGACTCAAATTAATCTAAACTGAGACCCGATTTTGCAGAAAGCAATCTTATTTGATAAAATTCTTCCGGAGATAAATCAATAAAAAAATAATTTACCGGATTAATCGGTTTGCCGTTATAATGCAATTCATAATGCAAATGAGGTATTAATGATTTTCCTGTCATGCCTATCGAACCTATTTTATCTCCCCTTTTTATTTTCTTTCCTTTGCTTACATTTATTCTTCCCAAATGAGCATAAATAGTTTTATATCCGTTTTCGTGATTGATAATAATGCGTTTTCCTAAACCCCTTTTTGTGCCTGCTTGTTCAATTTTTCCGTCAGCAGTTGCAAAAACAGCTGTTCCTTCAGGAGCGGCATAATCTATTCCGGGGTGAAAAACCAATGATTTATAAACTTGATCAATTCGCTTGCCGAAACCGTAAACAGGAAACTTTAAGTTTTTATTGAAAATTGGTTGAATAGCAGGAATACGCATTAATTCCTCGGATTTTGAAGACTTTAGGATATTCAATATTTTTTTATACTCTTTTCGTTGTGTATCTGTTTCTTTTTCAAAAGAAGACATCCTTTCGTTATTTTGTTGTATTACTATATTAACATCAACATCCGAAAATTTTGTGTAAGGATTTTTTCTTTCAAAAACACTGTTATCCGGCTCGCTTTTAAATACGGCTTGATAAATTTTCTTATCTTTTTCTACCAACTCGTTTAAATATTCATCGTTTTGCTTTTTCCTGTCCAGTAAGTTTTTATATTGCTCTTCTAAAATTGCATATTCCGCTTCAGTTTGTTTTGAGTTTTTTGCTTCAAAATAATATGAGAACGCAATAAAAATTATAATAAAAATAAAAATTGCTCCTATGAAAATTGATATTCCCGAAATCAATAAACGTTTTGATTTTGGCATTGATTTTTCTTCAAAATCCAATGTCTCAGGATTGAAATTATATTTATTTTCGGTCATTTCTCAATAAAATTTCGACAAATTTAAATAAACTTATTTCTTATTCTTGCATATATATTAAAAAATTCAAAAATTCAAATTCGATTTATTTAATATTTTTTTGTAAAATTGTGCTTCTTTTCAATATTCTTACAAAATCTTAAACAAAAAGTAAGCATTAATATAAAAGTCACATGAAAATAAAAGGTTTCTTTAAAGTTATTTTTAGTAAAAAGTTTTTAATTCAGTACGGAATAGCAGTTTTATTTATAATAGCAGTTATTTCAATAACATTTTTATCATTAAGAATTTCAACAAATCACGGAGAAGCATTTTCTTTACCTGATTTTACGGGTTTAACGGTAAACCAAGCTCTTAAAAAAGGAGATGATTTAAACCTCAAAATTGAAGTTATTGATTCTGTTTATAACGGACTCGGGAGGAGAGGGACAGTTATTGACCAAAACCCTCCGCCTGATTTTAAGGTAAAATCTCACAGGAAAATTTTTATCACAATAAAATCTGTTTCTCCGAAAATAATAAAAATGCCCGATTTTATTCATACAACATTAGTACAAGCAAAATCTGATATTGAAACTTACGGTTTAAGGATAGGTAAAATTACTTACGAACCTTCAATTTATGATAATGTTGTTCTTGAACAAAAATACAGAGATTTTCCTATTGCGGCAGGAACTGAAATCCCGCAAGGAGCAGAAATAGAACTTGTACTCGGAAGGTCGGAAGATATGGGAAGAACAATAACGCCTGATTTATACGGATTAACATTAGAAAACGCAGAATTGGAAGCTGCCGAATTTATGATGAATATAGGAACCGTACTTTATGACGAAACAGTTATTTCATATAACGATTCCGTTTCGGCAAGAGTTTTACGGCAAAGACCTAAAGCAAATATATCTTCTCAACCCGGAAATGAAATTGATATTGTTCTGAGCATGATTACTGATACAATTCCTGAGTAATTAGTAATAATATTATTAATTTGTCGTTTTTGCTATATATTTTAAGAACATGAAAAGACTTTTTGTATTTATAACTCTGTTTTTATTCATAAATTTAAACTTTGTTCTTGCACAAGAATATATATCAGGAGTTACCGTAAATGCACAAATTAAAGAAAAATCAAAGCAAAACCGTAATGCCGAAAAAGAAATAAAAAGTTCTTTAGAACTTCCTTTTTGGGACGATTTTTCCGACAGTCAAATTTATCCGAAAGCTGAACTGTGGCAAGATAATTATGTTTATATTAATTCAACATTAGTATCAAACTCTCCCTCAATAGGTGTTGCAACTTTTGATGCGATTAATGATAAAGGTACGGTATATGAACATGCCGATTATTTAACACCGTTTTTTGCAGATACGCTTACCTCGCAAGCAATTAACTTGAATTATCCGAGTGAAAATTCAATATATTTAAGTTTTTATTACAGACCGAGTGTTGATGAAGATTTCGGAGATGTAGGTGCAGAACCTGAAACACAAGATTCATTAATATTGGAATTTTATGCATCCGAAGAAGATGCTTGGTATCAAATATGGTCGAAAGAAGGAAATAATAATCCGGAATTTCAATTTGTTATAATAAATGTTATTGATGATAAGTTTTTGAAAGACGGTTTTAAATTCAGATTTAAAAATATTGCAAGTTTCGGCTCTGCTACATACCCGAGTTTAGCAGGTAATTGTGATTTTTGGCATATTGATTATGTTTATTTGAATAAAGACAGAACAGAAAACGATAATATTTTTCACGATATTGCTTTTACAAAACCGTTTCGTTCTCTTATAAATAATTTTGAAGCAGTTCCTTGGTCGCATTATAAATCATTATCTTCACAAGATGTAAAAGATAAAATATCAATTGAATTTATGAATAACGATAATGTTATTAGAATAATCGACAGCCTTAATTTTTCTTTAACAGATTTAAGCGGAAATGCCGCAACACAAAACTATTTTGCAGGAACTTTTTTCCCGACAGCTTTTTCAAGACAAGCAAATGATATTATCGGGCATCCTTTTTTATTTCCTTACAATAATGATTACTTCTGTGATTTTGAACTTCAAGCAAGAATAGTTACAAGTTCTTTTGATTCGGCACAAAATAATGTAATAAAATATACACAAAAGTTCAGAGATTATTATGCTTATGACGACGGAAGTGCAGAAGCCGGTTACGGAATTTTCGGAAACGGAACAAAATACGGTTCTGTTGCATATAAATTTACTCCTTTAAAAGCAGATTATATACAAGGTGTGAAAATGTATTTTACGCAAACATTTCAAGATGCAAGTCAAAAATATTTTTGGCTGAATGTTTGGAATCAAGGTAACGACGGAAAACCCGACACAACAATAATTTCGTTTGAAGGGCAACTTCCTGAATATGACGATGAACTTAATAAATTTATATATTACAAATTTGAAGAACCTGTTTTTTTGGAAGGAACAATTTTTATAGGTTGGACACAAACAACCGATGATAAATTAAATATAGGTTTTGATTATAACAATATTAAGAACGAAAACTTATTTTATAATATCTCGGGCGAATGGATTCCGTCATTAATTGAAGGTTCCGTAATGATAAGGCCTGTTTTCGGTGAAGTTTATGCCGGAATTTCGAAACCCGAAAAATTTGAAATAAATATATATCCTAATCCGGCAAGTAATTTTTTGCATATAGATTATAATAAAAATCCTGCTGAAAATTATACAATTTCAATATATAATATACAAGGTAAGCAAGTATTTGTTAAAAATAATTTTGAAGAAAATACAATTGACATCAGTAATTTAGTGAAAGGATTGTATTTTGTAAGAATTACCGATTCTGCCAATGAATTTTTTAACACAAAATTTATTAAGCAATAAAATATTGCCAACTTAATAAACATGCGAAAAATTCTCGGTTAAACAAAAAACAGTTAAAAAATAAAGTTTGTACGGTTTATTTCAGGTTTTAGTTTTATTTCTTACACCCGACAATATTAATAAAAAAGACCGCCTAAAACAGCGGTCTTAAAATTTGTATTGATAACTAATTATTTTTTGCCGAGATATTCAGCAATTCCTACTTGTGTTGCAACTAATCCTTCGTCGCCTTGTTTCCAGTCTGCCGGACAAACTTCACCGTTTTTTTCAAAATATTGTAAAGCATCAATCATTCTTAATGTTTCGTTAATGCTTCTTCCCAAAGGCATATTGTTTACAACTTGGTGCTGAACCGTTCCTTCTTTATCAATTAAAAATAAGCCTCTGTATGCCATAGGTGTTCCGTTAAAAACCATTTTGTAATCATCAGAACCTTCTTCAAAATCATAATTTCCTGCAAGAACATCATAATCTAATGAAATTGTTTTATTTTGATCTGCAACCAAAGGATATTTTACACCTTTAATTCCGCCGTCGTTTAATTCGGTTTGTAACCATTTCCAGTGTGAGAATTGAGAATCGGTTGATACTCCTATTACTTGAACGTTTCTTTTGTCAAATTCTTCCATTTTTTCTTGGAATGCAATAATTTCCGTGGGACATACAAAAGTAAAATCTGCAGGATAAAAGAAAAGAACAACATATTTCTTTCCTATATAATCTTCTAATTTGAATGCGTCTATCATTTCGCCTCCGTTTGATACAGCCGGAGCCGTAAATAAAGGAGCTTTTTTCCCTGTTAAAACTGCCATAATCTATTTTTTTAAAGTTATTTATATGAATAAAATATTTACAGATGCAAATGTATGAAATTATTCTTATTTAGACAAATTATAAATAAGAATAATTTTGTTTTTTTTGAAATCATGCTAATTTATTACTTTTGAGAATTATTATTTTTAGTAATGGCTATATTTTCAATTGCATATTTTCCGCCGGTACAATATTTTTCAGAGTTAATTAATTCTGAAGAAAATATTATTGAACAAAATGAAAACTACACAAAGCAGTCATACAGAAATCGTTGCGAGATATTGTCTTCGAACGTAAAACAAACTCTAAGTATTCCGATAATAAAAAAGTCAGGTAATAAACAATTAATTAAAGACGTAAAGATTGATTATAAAAACGATTGGCAAAACATTCATTTAAAAAGTTTGCAGGCTGCATACCTTTCTTCTCCTTTTTATGAATTTTATATTGATGCTTTGTTGCCTTTTTTTGAAAAAAAGTATAAATTTTTATTTGATTTGAATTTGGAAATTATTATGACAATTTTGGAAGAACTGCAAATTAAAAAGAAAATAACTTTAACGAATGAATATAAAACCACTTATAATTATTCGGATTTCAGAAGTTCAATTCATCCGAAGAAAAGTTTTCTAACAGCATGCAATAAATTTGTCGTAAAAAGATATACGCAAGTGTTTTTTGAAAAGTTCGACTTTATACCGAATTTATCAATATTAGATTTGTTGTTTAATGAAGGTCCCGATTCTATAAACTATTTGTTATTAAAATAATTCTTCCAAAACTTTACCTGTTGAAGCGTTAGGATATGCAATTTGCAGAAATCGTGCAAGTGTAGGAGCAACATCTGTAATTGAAACAGATTTATAGCTTTCTCCCGCTTTTATTTTCCAACCGTAGAAAATCAGAGGAACATTTGTGAAATTTCTGTAACCTGAGCCGTATTCATTGTCGCTGCCGGGAACATAACCGGGTTCTAAAATAATTGAAATGTCGCCCGAACGTTTTTTATGATAACTGTTTTGTGCTCTCATTAACATTCCCGATGTATAATTTCTGCTTTCTAAATCGTTTGAAGTTACACTATTTGCAACACCGGTAAAATCAACAATAAAACTTGCAATTTTATTTTGAATTTCGGCTAATTTAAATTTTTCGTCTTCAATTCTGTTTCGGTTTAAGTACATATAAGAACCGTCAAAATATTCAATGAAATTATCGTTATTATATATTGCTTTTACAAAACTTTTTATTAGGGTTTCGGCGTTTTTATCTTTAAAATAACCGCCGGGCATATTAATATTTTTCAATAATCTGGGAGAATCGGTTGAACCTCTGTCGGAAATAAGTATTATAACCGTATTTTCAATTCCGACAAAATCGTCAATAAAATTTATAAAATGCTGTAAATCACGGTCTAACCTTATGTAGGTGTCTGCAATTTCCATAGAACGAATGCTGAATTTTTTTGTAATATTTGAACTTGCCGTAAAACTTATATTTAAATAATCGCAATATTCATCTTTTCCGAGATTTTCATTTACAATAGCCGATACGGCAAAATCTTTTGTATATGTATTTCCGAAAGGAGTATAATTAAGAATATCGTAATTGCCTGCATCTTTTTTTAACATCGGAAGTTGATACGGAAAAGTATTGTGACCTCCTAAATAACCTATTTCAAAAGAGTTATCATCACCTAAGCATTCATTGTATTTTTCTTTCGGCAAAAAAGTATCCCATTCTTTAAATAAATAAATATCGGGAAATTTTTTACTGTTAAATCTGTTTACCCATTTCGGAAGTTGCGGAAAATAATAACTGCTTGAAATCCAGTTTCCTGTTTTTTTATCAAACCAGTAAGCAGCATTTCCGAGATGTCCTGCAGGTAATACGGCTGCATAATCTTTAGGTGAAATACTTATAACTTTTGATTGTTTGAAATTTGAGAGCCTTAATTCGTCAGAGAAAGTTGATGCAAGTAATGATTTCGGTGAGTTTTTATAATTTTCGGAATCGGTTCCGAGTGCTGTTACGTTTTTATCATAAACGCAATATACTTTTTTGTTTGAAAGACGTTTATACCACCAATCATTTACAATGCCGTGTTGTGAAGGGTTTGAGCCGGTAACCAATGTTGCATAGCCGGAGGATGATTTTGTGTAAAGATATTCATATTCGGCATTTCTGTAAAACATACCTTTGTTAACGAGTTTTTTAAAGCCCCCTTCGCTGAATTTATCCCAATATTTATACAGGTAATCATACCTCATGCCTTCTACAACAATACTGACTATCAGTTTCGGTTTTTCAGGAGGTGTTTTTTTTTGGGCAGCACTTTTGAAAGTGAAAGCAGATATTAACAATAAAAGTATTAGTATGTTTTTTTTTTGCATAGGGATTTTAATTTCGGAATAAAATTAACCCGAAAATTTTAAATTAAATTTTCGGGTAATGTTTTATATCTTTAAAGAATAGTTATTTAATTTCATCAGCAAGAACCGAGTCAACTATAATTCTTCCGCAATGTTCACAAAAAATAATCTTTTTTCTTGTTGCGATGTCAAGTTGTTTTTGTGGCGGGATTTTATTGTGGCAACCTCCGCAAGCACCTCTGTCGATAGGAGCAATTGCAAGACCGTTTCTTACATTGTTTCTTATTCGAGTATAAGATTTTGTAAGTCTTTCATCGATTTTAGAAATTATTTTTTCCGATTCTTTAATTAATTTATCTTCTTCAATTTTTGTTTCGCCGGTAATTGCTCCAAGTTCTCCTTTCTTTTCTTTTAATTCTGCTTTTTTGTCTTTAACAATTTCTTTTACTTCTTTTGTTTTTTCTTTTTCAAGTTTAATTTTCTCTTTATATTCTTTTATTCTTTTTTCGCTTAATTCAACTTCTAATTTTTGAAATTCAATTTCTTTATTTAATGAATCAAATTCGCGGTTATTTTTTACGGTTGCTTGTTGCTTTTCGTATTTTTTAATTTTTTCTTCCGATTCAATAATTTGATTCTTTCGGTCTGATATTGAATGGTTTAATTTTTCAAGTTCTTCTTTAATTTTACTTACTCTTGTATCTAAACCTACAATATCATCTTCAAGTTCTTTAACTTGCAGAGGTAATTCACCTCTTAAAGTTTTTATATTATCCATTGTTGAATCAATTGTTTGTAATTTAAACAACAATTTCAGTTTTTGTTCTTCTGTTTGCTTAGTCTTGTCAGCCATTGTCTATAAATAGTTAATTGGATTTGTATTTATTTCTGATAAAAAACACGCAAAGTTATTAAATTTTTTCACAAGCACATCAAAAATTAATTCTTTTGTGAATTGTTCTGTTTCATAATGTCCGGCATCTGCAATAATTATTTTATTTTCAGTATCAAAAAATTCGTGATATTTAAAATCTCCGCTTATAAAAATATCAGCTTTTTCGGCTATTGCATCTTTTAATAAAAAACTTCCGGAACCGCCGCAAAGTGCAACTTTTTTAATTTTGTTTCCTGTTAATTTTGTATGCTTAACAGTTCCGGTATTGAGCGTCGTTTTAATTCTTTTAAGAAAACTTAAAGCATCTTCGGGTTTGCTGAGTTCTCCTATCATTCCTGCTCCTGCATTATTATATTTATTTTCAAGCGAATAAAGATCATACGCAACTTCTTCATAAGGGTGCGACAGGAATAATGCGTTTAGAATTTGATTTTCGAGATGTTTCGGGTAAATAGTTTCAATTTTAATCTCATTTTCAAAATGTATTTTATTTTTCTTCCCGACAAATGGGTTTGTATTATCTCCGGCTCTGAAAGTTCCTTGCCCCGAACTGTTAAAGCTGCAATTGTCGTAATTGCCGATATGTCCTGCTCCTGCATTAAAGATTTCTGTTCTTACTTTTTCGGCATGTTCTTCGGGAACGAATGTTATTAATTTTCTGAGGTGATTATTTACAGGTCTTAGTATTTTGTAATTTTTCAAGTTTAATTTTTTGCAAAGCATTGCATTTACTCCTGAATTTACATTATCCAAATTTGTATGAACGGCATAAATTGCAATATCATTTTTTATTGCTTTAATTATTGTTCGTTCAACATAATTTTTTCCGGTAATTTTTTTTAATCCTTTGAAAATAATCGGATGATGCGAAATTATCAGATTTGCTTCTTTTTTTATTGCTTCTTCAACAACATCTTCAACAGTATCAAGTGTAATTATTACTCCTTTAAGGTCATTATTTTTATTTCCGGTTATTAAACCTGCATTGTCATAAGGTTCTTGAAATGAGAGCGGTGCAAGTGTTTCTAAATAGTTAGTTATATCTTTTATTTTCATGTTTTTTAATTATTCATAATTATTTCGTAATCCGGAATATTTTTTAAAAAAATATAAGAATTATCATTATAATTCGGTTTACAGCAATAGTGAGTTATGCCGTTTGTTACAATCAAATATTTTGCTTTAAAATTCATATTATATCGGGCAATTTGGTCAAAAGCATCCTGTGATATTTTAACTTTCGGGGCTTTACATTCTACAATTATACTTACATTGCCTTGTTTGTCGTATAAAACTATGTCGGTTCGTTTTGTTGTATCGTAAATTTTTAATTGTTTTTCTACGGCTAATAATCCTTTCGGATATTGTTTCTTTTCAATTAAATAATGAATAAATTGTTGCCTTACATATTCTTCGGGAGTTAATAGAATGTATTTTTTTCGAATTATGTCAAAACCGGAAAGTCCTTTTTCGGTTTCTTTAAATTTTATTTGGTATTCGGGAAGATTAAGCTTCGGAAACATATTGCAAATATAATTTTTATTTGTCTTCAAAAACCAAAATTGAAGCATAATCCACAACTTCATCAGATTGGCGGACTTCTCCGGAATGTCCGAATTTAAGAAGTTCGGCTTTCGGATTGTTTGAAACAATTTTTGCAAACTCGGTAAGAGATGCCGAAGGACCGTAACCGCACATTGAAATATTATTTTTATTTACGGTATTAATAATTTCTTCTGAATTAAATTTCAATATTTGATTAATTACTTTCTCATCTTGTTTTTTTCCGAATTCATGGTTTACAAAATGAGAAAAATCGGAAGATGCAATAAAACAAATTTTCCGATTTAGTTTTAAAGATGCAAAATGAATTCGACTTGCAATTAATTGAGCATTATAAAAGTTTTGTTCGGACATTGTAATCGGCAAAATTTTAAACTCATAATCTAAAAAATATTGCAGCATCGGTAATATTACTTCTCCTGAATGTTCATGTTTATGTGCATCTGAAGAAAAATCAAATTTTGTAAGTTCTGCAAATTCATTATCAATTTTCACTATTCCGAAAGGACTTTCCCAAGCATCATTTTTATCAAGAGCAATTTTTGCCCCGTAGCCTGTGTGGTTCGGATTTACGATAACAAATGTGTCAAATTTTTGTTTGCTTTGTTTTAATATTTCAAAAAAATGAACTGCTTGATATGCCGAATAAATGTAACCGGCATGCGGAACTAAAGCACCTATAATTTTGTTTTTTGATAAATCAATATTGATATGTTTTTTTTCAGACTTAACTATTTGTTCTAATAGTTTGTTAAGTTCGTTTACATAAGACGGATAAAATTTTCCCGAAACGGCAGCTTTCCTGATTTTCATGATATACTTTAGTTAATTCTGAATTAGTTTATTATCGGAATTTTTGTATTGCAGTTCATACATCTGTTTTTACTGATATTCGAGATTCGTGTGTAATACTTATCGCGAGAAATAAGACGCTCATTGCAAACTCGACAGATTGTGTTACTTCCTTCTTCTGAAATAATATTACCGAGATAAACATAATTAAGGTGTTTTTTTGCAATATTATAAAGCTTAATCATTGTTTCTTTTGGTGTATGTTCAATATCCATATTATAAGAAGGATAATACCTCGAAATATGCAAGATTAAATTTTTACCTGCTATTTTTACAAGCTCATTAATCATTTCTTCAAAAATTGATTCGTCATCATTTAATGTAGGGATAATTAAATTTGTTAATTCTAAATGTTTTTTATGATTTGCAATTATTTTTACGGTTTCGAGAACCGGTTTTAAGGATGAGCCTGTTTGTTCTTTATAAAAAGTTTCGGTAAATGCCTTAATGTCAATATTAAATGCATCAATGTATTTGATAATTTTATTTAGGGGTTTTTTGTTGATATAACCGTTTGAAACAATTACATTTTTAAGTTTTGCTTTATGAGCTTTTTTTGCCGTATCATACATAAATTCATACCAAACAGTAGGTTCATTGTATGTGTATGCAATTCCTATATTATTTCTTGTTCTTTTTGCTTCTTTAATTATGTGTTCAGGATATATTATTTTTGAATTGTTAAAATCAGTTACTTTTGTTTGTGAAATATTGCTGTTTTGACAGAAATTACATTTCAAATTACAGCCGAGACTTCCTATTGATAAAATATTTTTTCCGGGATAAAAATGATACAGCGGTTTTTTTTCGATAGGATCTGAATGAATTGCTGAAATTTGTGCATAATTTTCACTTATTAATTTACCTCCTGCATTCTTTCTTACTTTACATATTCCGTATTTGCCTTCATTAATAATACAATTATGCGGACATAAAGTGCATTTAACTTGCTTATTTTTAAGCTTGTAGTAATATTTTGCTTTCTTAATCATTTAAATATAAATATACAACTTCTTGAAGTTTTTTGCAAATGAATTTTAGTTTGAAGTTGGTTATTGCTGAATTACGGTTTTAGTATATCCTGAATGTATAAATATTTATTACATATATTCCTTTAAATCAATACATTTAGGAATAAACTGACAAATATTTCCGTTATGTTTTAATATTTCTCTTAAAATTGTAGAACTGACAGGTGTGTGTTTTGCTTCGGTTAATAAGAATACTGTTTCAATATTTTTTGCCATATAGTGGTTCATTTGAGCAATTGCTCTTTCATATTCAAAATCAGAGGCAGTTCGCAAGCCTCTTAATATAAAGTTAATCTTATTTTCTTTGCAGAACTCAACTGTAAGTTTATTATATGCTTCAACTTTTATTTTGTTATTATATTTAAAAATCTCCTTAATAATTTTGATTCTGTTTTCAACGGTAAAAAAGCCTTTTTTTGTTGAATTATAGCCAATTGCAATAATAATTTCATCAAATAAAGCCAAAGCTCTTATGACTATTGATTCATGCCCGATTGTAAAAGGATCAAAAGATCCCGGAAAGATTGCTCGTTTCATTTTTCTTAATTTATTGTAAAAATAAACAATATTGATAAATAAAACTAAGAAAAAGAGAATATGTTATTTTACAAAATACTGTATAGCCCTTATCTGTTAATAAGGTTAAGTGCCATTTTTTTATATGAAAAAAATTTATAATTTTGGATAACAAATTAAATTGCAATTTTTTATGAAAAGTACATATAGAATTTATCCAAATGAAGTTATTATAATTGAAACTTTATCAAAAAATATTAATACTGACGAATATACAAAACTGAAACATAGTGAATTTAAAGACCCTGATTTTAACAGAAATTTTAATCTTGTTACGGATTTAAGTTCTTTTGATAAAAATACCGATAAACAATTTCTTCAAAATATAATTGAAATTTTCAAAGAAAATAAAGGCAAAATTAACAGGGAAAAAAGTGCAATTGTCGTAAATGATAAAAATTTATTAAAAAAGATTGACATAAAAGTAAAACAGAATAAAAAGACCAAATATGAGATAAAAGTCTTTACAAATATTGAAGATGCCAGGAAATGGGTGTCTAAATAGTTGTCCATGATAAAAGGTTCTAATTTCAAAACAAGTTTACAGTATCGACAGTAGTGAAAATACAGAAATTGAAGTATCTTTTTTCTTCGCTGAATTTTAGGGATTTAATGCCGGGGCAGTTTTGTTTTACTTTCGCTTAATTCTTTTCTAATTTTTGTAATAACAATGGGTTTTAGAATTAAACAAATATTCCGGTTGCTCACTCATTATTTCTTTGGTATAAAGAAGTTTCGCCCATTTTAATTTATTCAAATTAATTTCATTAAACGGGATTCGTTATATAAAAATTTGCAATTAACTGTAATTTAAAACATTTTTGCAGATAAATATTTTACCATGAAGTTAGGAAAAGTTGAAAAACAATCATTATTATATTCAATCTTAAAAGTTTACGGAAGATTCGTTCACGACTTTGTTTTTTACAAAAAGGTTACATATATAGGTGTTGAAAATATTCCGAAAAACAAACCCATATTTATTGCACCCAACCACCAAAATGCACTTATGGATGCTTTGGCAATTATTTTCAGTCAAAAAATTCAACCTGTTTTTTTAGCACGCTCCGATATTTTTCAAAAGCCTGCAATTGCAAAAATTTTATATTTCTTTAAGATTTTACCTGTTTTCAGAATAAGAGACGGAAAAGAAAAGTTAAAACTTAATGAAATTATATATGAAAAAACAATGGAGGTTTTGGAACATAACAGACAAGTGGTAATTTTTCCGGAAGCTCAACACATTAATAAAAAACACGTAAGAAGATTAAAAAAAGGGATTCAACGAATAGCATTTATGCTTGAAGAAAAACATGACTTTAAAGCAGGTGTGCAAATTATTCCGACAGGTATTTACTATTCAAATTATTGGAATTTTAAATCGAAATTAGTAGTAAAGTATGGTAAGCCGATAAGCGTTGCTTCTTACAAAGAGGATTATAAAAAGGATGCTGCAAGAACAATTGTAAGTTTTACGGAAGTTCTTTACAAAAAAGTAAAAGAACAAGTTATTCATATTCAAGATTTAGATTTTCATGACGAATATGATTTATTAAGAGATATAAATGAGTATCAGATGTTGAATACATTATCATTAAACCCAAATTCTGAAAATAAGTTAAAAGCCGACCAAGAAACAATTAAGAAAATTGATGATTTAAAAGATTCTGATGCTAATAAGTTTAATGAATTAATGCAGAAGGTTAAAAAATACGGAGAGTTTCTTAAAAAGAATAATTTAAAAGATTGGGTTGTCAGAAAAAAAGCAAAGAATAATAACTTTTTGTTACGATTTATTTTGTTGCTTGCAGGTACACCTTTTTTTATTTACGGTGTTATTAATAATTTATTAACATATCCTTTGCCTCGTTTAATTACAAAAAAAATAAAAGACAGGCAATTTGAAAGTTCAGTTGTATATGTTTTCTTTTTATTTATTTTTCCTATTGTTTATTTAATACAGGCAGCAGCGATTTTAATTATTTCTAAAATATGGTATGTTGCTTTAATTTACTTTGTTACAATTCCGTTTATAAGTATAATTGCTTTTAAAGTTCACAGATTATTTATAAAAACAATGGGTTTAATAAGATTCACACAAATGGATAAAAACGAAAGGGAAGAAACGGAAACACTAAGAAACGAAATACTTGATACATTAAAATAAAAAAACATATCTCAAAAGAGATATGTTTTTTTATTAAAAAAGAAAAATTGTCTTATTTAACTTCAACTTCTTCTGCAGCATCTTCTACAGCGTCTGTTGCTTCTTCCATTACGTCTGTTGCTTCTTCAAGAGTTGTATTAACAGAATCAACAGCAACTTCTATTTCTTCGCTTAAATCATTTAATGCATCATTGAATAGGTTTTCAATTTCAGCAGCAGCTGCTTCTGCATCAGCATTAGCTTCTTCTTCGCTTTTACAAGATGTGAAAATTGTAGCAATTCCGAAAACAAATGCTAAAGCGATGACAGATAAATAACGTCTTTTCATAACAATAAAAATTTAAAATTATTAATAAATATATTTATTAATTACAAAGTTATTTAAAAAAAGTAGTTTAAAAAATAATTGTTAAATAAAGTTAAAAAAAATGTTTTAATAATAACTTTAAAATAAGTCACAACTCAATAAAGGTCAGCATATTCAATAATAACTGAATCTTTTGCCGTTGAATATGAGGAGAAGAAACCGAAACCGTTATTTATGTTTGTTTTGATATTAACCGGTTCGGCTAACGGATTGTATTCTGTTTCTTCATATTTTGAATAAGAAATTACAAATTGATAAAATTCTTTATTTATTCTGTGAAAATTAATATAAACAGTTTCAGGCGATGAATCTCCGTATAAATAAATATCGGCATTTAATGTATGTGAGTTTCCGTTAAATAATTCATCCGATAAAATATATCCGTTAAAATTATTCATGTGTAAATAGTTCTGCCAACTTGAATTGTTCATATTATAATCTAAACTTACCATTTTTTCTCCGAGGTAAACTTCATTATAATCCGGCGGAAAATATCCGAACTGCGGGATAAGTGCAGTAAAAGTTATTAAATAATAATTTTCTTCTTCGGCAGGGTCTGTAAAAGTAAGTTCAATATTCATCCTGTCTAAAGTAAAAATTGTTGTATCAAACTGTTGCCCTGTATTGCTGTCGTACCATGTTTCAACTCTGCTTATAAATTGCGGGGAAGAGTTAACAGAAGTTACAGACACAGGATTTAAAATTAAGGTGTTTGCATCAACTGATGTGAGAGAAGGATAATCGGCAGTTATTTTATATGTTTTTCCTATTTTCGGAAAAGTTACTCCTGTGTAATATCCGTTTGTGTCATATTGTAATTCTTCAATTAAAATATTATTTTCAAAAAGCTTTACATCAGCATTTTTTAAAAATTCAACTTCTTTGTCTTTTTGTAAAATTCCGATGCTTTTTGAAAGATTAACTTTAACGGTGCTGTCGGGGTTAATAAATCCATTCAGAACAATTTTTTTATCAACTTCATCAACATTTATATCAATAGGTTCGCTGCAAGAAAAGATACTGATTGTAAGTATTATCGAAAAAAGATTTATATATATATTAGTTTTCATTTTACCGGCTTATTTAAATTTATAAATATAACTTACTGAAGGAATAAAAGGAAACAAACTGTATTTTATAAGTTGCCTTTGTGTTGAATTGTAATATTGACCTAATGTTCCTCCCGAAAAATCTACATAAAAAGCATTTTTTCTGTTATATGCATTGTAAACACTTACATTCCATGTTCTTATTCCGTGCTTTACGGGTTTTGAGAAATTTATGCTTAAATCTAACCTGTGATATGCCGGCAGCTTATAATTATTTCTTTTGCCGTAGTATTCGACAATTCCTCCGTCATAATAATAGAAATTATCATCAGCATATTGTTGATTTTCTATATATATGTCAACCATATTTAGGGGTAAATATCTTTGTTGAGCAAGAGTAACTGAAATACCTGTACCGTACACCCAAGTTGCACCGACATCAATCTTTTCATTAATTTTATAGGTTACGGCAATACTTGCATCATGCCGCCTGTCATATCTGTAGGGAAAAACTTCACCGAATGAAATATTTTCAAATTGACGATTTGTTTTAGACCAAGTATATGCTAACCAACCTGTGAGATTTCCGATATTTTTGCTGAGCATGAACTCTGCTCCGTATGAATTTCCTTCTCCGATTTCAATTTTATTTTCCCAGCCGATTCCGGCAAGCTCACCTTCTTCGGACTTTCAAAAAAACTTGCACCCTCTTTATATTCAATTAAGTTACTCATTTCTTTATAATATCCTTCAATCGTAATATTTAAATCGTGAGGTAATGAAAAAACTGTTCCGAATGCATACTGAACGGAATGTTGCGGAGGAACAAGTTTTGTTGCAGGCAACCAAAGGTCGGTAGGCAACCCGATTGTGCTGTTTGTTAAGAAATGTAAATATTGAGTCATTTGAGAATATGCAGCTTTTACCGACCAATTATCCGACAATAAAAAACGTGCTGAAATTCTGGGTTCTATAGAATAATAGAAAGTATCCTGAACTGATAAACCTGAAATTCTTCCTCCGATATTAAATTTTAGTTTATTTCCGATTTTTATATCATCTTCGGCATAAACGGAATATTCTTGTGCATAAATATTTTTACTGCCGTATGTTGTATCAATATTTTGATTGTTTTCTTGATCGGAAAATCTTAATGCCGAAATACCCGGTTTAAAAGTATGGAATATTGCGTTTGCTCCGAATTTAATTTTGTGAGCATGAGAAGGTAAATAATCAAAATCAGACTTTATTGCATAGTCTTCAATACCCGATAAATATTTTATTTGCCATTCACTATGGTAAACTGTTGCATCGTCAGGATTTGTCCACGACGTAAAATCAGATTCTTCCGAAATTGCTGTCGTAAAGTTGTACCTGCTGTATGTAGCAGTTGTGTTGCCGAATAATTTAGGTGCATATATATGATTCCACCTCAGTGCCGAAGTTATGTTTCCCCAGTGTAAATCAAAATCTGATTTGTATTTGTTGACTTCGTTATTATAACTGTAATCTTCACTTGTTTTTACATAAGCTTTATCTTTTCCGGAATAAATGCTTAAAAAAAGTCTGTCTTTATCAGAAAATTTATGATTTATCTTTGCATTAATGTCATAAAAAAAATATCCTCCCCAAAACTTATCCGTTCCCGGGCTGAAAGAAGAAAAAAGTTTCATAAATGGTGCAGCCAATACATCTAAATATGTTCTGCGTGCTGAAATAATAAATGATGTTTTGTCTTTGGTTATAGGTCCTTCAAATGAAAATTTAGATGCAATTAGACTGACAGAGGCTTCACCCGAGAATTCTTTCATATTACCCTCTTTCATTCTTATGTCGATAACAGATGACAGTCTTCCGCCGTATCTTGCAGGGAAACCTCCTTTAATAAGTGTAATGTCGTTTACGGCATATCCGTTAAAAACAGAGAAAAACCCGAACAAATGATTTACGTTATAGACAGGAACACCGTCTAAAAGAATAAGATTTTGGTCAGGACCTCCGCCTCTAACGTAAACACCGCTTGTACCTTCAGAACCTGATTGAACACCGGGCATCAGTTGAATAGTTTTTAATACATCAGTTTCGCCGAATAAAACGGGAAGTTTTCTGACGGCATTAATCAGAATATCAATTGAGCTCATTTGGCTCGATTTTATGTTGTTTTGTTTACCGGTAATGATAACTTCATCAATTTCAGTATTCGGTTTTAACAAAATTGTGATAACGGAGTCTTTTGTAAGATTAATTTCTTGAAAATTATCTGCGAATCCGATAAATCCGGAACCTAATTTTACTTTTCCTTTTTTTAATGTAAGACTAAAAAAACCGTAAACATTTGTTATCGTTCCTATTTTCAAGTTTTCGGCATCATAAACTGTTGCTCCTATAATGTTTTCACCGCTTGATTCATCAATTATATATCCGCTCAGTGTATATTTTTGAGCAAATAAGCCGGTAGATATTACAACGGCTGTTAACAGCAAAATAATTTTTTTCATTTTTTGGTATTATAAATAATAGTTTAATATTATGAATACCGATATAACGAATTTTATTTTTTCTTATTTTATTAAAGGATGTTTAATTTTTGGGGGCAAAGCTGTAAATTATTGAATTACTGAATGCTTTTTTCCCCGTATGCAAGAAAAACAGGATATTTATTTCCTTGTCTGTCAATTTTAAAAATTGTTTCAACATTGGTATTTTTGAAATTTGCATTTTGAAGCCAAATATTAAATACATTTTTATCGAAACCAAAATGTTTAACACCTGCAAGTGCATTATCATCATGAAATGAGCCGTCTTCGGTTTCTAAATCAGCAATACAAATAATTCCTCCCGGGTTTAAACTATCATAAACTTGATTCAGAAATTGTTCGGGTTGCATAAAATGATGAAAAGTCATGCTTGATACGGCTAAATCATATTGCTTTCCGTTTAAAATATCTTTGTCGGCATTAAAAATAATTGTATCAACATTGTTTACATTTGCTTTTTTTGCTTTTTCAACAAGCATATCTAACATTCCTTTTGAGTTATCAATGCCTGTTATTTGTTTTACTTGCGTAATAAAGTGCATAAGCAATAAACCGGTTCCGGTTCCGATGTCTAAAACCGACATTGTTTTTGATAATTTAACTTTATTTTTAATTGCTTTATAAATGTTTTCTGCCAACAGCAGTCTTCTCGGTTCAGCATCCCATTCTTTGGCTATATTATCAAATCGGTTCATTTTTTTTGTTCAAAGGTATAAAATTAAGAATAAAGACCTAAATATCTTCTATCTTCTTTTTCCAAACAGATGTTTTTCCGATAAATGAGAATCCTATATATCCTCTTACTTTTAAGGTTTCAGGATTTAAAAGTTCGACTTTTATCTTATATGTATTTCCGCTTTCGGGGTTGTATATAGTACCCTTTAAACAATTTTCATTTTTTTCGTATTTCAGGTTTTTCATAATTACCAAACCTGTTAACGGTTTATGTCTTAATTTAGGATTAGGGTTATTAATATCCTTTTTAGGATTACCGTTTTGGTCATTCGGTTCTTTTTGCCAAACAATTTGTCCGTAACAGATGTTATCTTTTTCAATAATTTTAATTGCCGATCTGTTTTTGGGTGTTAGCCAAACTCCTGTTATATCAGAGTAGTTTTTTTGTGAATAAGCATGAAAAAAAGAAATTGAAATAATAAAAATAAAAACCGGTTTTAAAAGGTTATTGTTCATAATATTTTGCCTTAAGATTTCAAATAACCTTTATATATTTTGGGTTATAAATGAAAAAATGATTAATTAATTCTGGATTGTTGTTTAAATAAGCTTCATAAGGTTCAGATTTCGTCAGTAGTTTTTTTTGAATATTTTTTTTAAATAATTTAGAAAGTATCTTTTTAGAAGGATTTATTTTTTCGGACACTTGCTTTAAATAATCATCAATTGAATCTCTTTGAAAATTAAGTATATCATTTAAAATTTCTGTATCTTTATAATATCCGCAATGAAAGTTTTTTTCTGCGAAAGCATATTTAGGGAATTTCATATTGTTTAAACCGAACAATTTAAAGTTTTCCTTCAAGAAATCTTCATAAGAAATTCTGCACTTATTTCCGCCTCCGAGATTGAAAATTTGCTCGTTTAAATAATCTTTCTTTTCAACGGCATTAACAAGAGCAAAAGCAACATCTCTTGAAGTAACAATTTCAAGTTGTGTTTTTAGAGGCATGTGAAAAAATAAAGGATCTAACTTCATTTTTGGATTCATTACAGCTGAAAGTCTGAATATTGTATAATTTTTGGTGTTTATTTTCAGATAACTTTCTGCTTTAATTTTTGTTTCGGCATAATAGTCTTTTGGAGCGGGGGATAGGGAATCAAAAACTTTAATTTCAGGATTTTTAATTCTGTCGCCGTAAACCGATATTGAAGATGTGTAAATTACAAAAGCTTCGGGATTAAGCTTATTAACAGCATTTACAATATTTTTTGTTCCTCCGATATTAATTTTTTTGGCAAGCTCTGTAAATTTATCAGCTTTAGGAGGGATTAATGCAGCTGTATGAATTATTACATCTGAACCGTTTACTGCTTTTTCTGTATCTTTTTCATTTATGATATTTCCGAAAATTATTTCAACTTTATTTTTATAAGGTTTTAACTTTTTAACAGACTTCTTATTTTTTAACTCTAAAACTTTAATTTTAAATTTATTTGTATGTTTTAACAACTCTTTAAGAGTTTCATAACCGACCGAGCCTGTTGCACCTGTTAATAATATTATTTTCATATTACTGATTTTGAAAAAACGGTGTGCCGAAAAAACTGAAATCATCAAACACACCGATTGTTTATGTCTAATTAAAAAGTAATACAAATATCAGGAGTTATTAAGTTCATTTCGTCCGAATCGCTTAATTCGGAATATAAACTTGTTCGAATTATGCGTTTTGAACCTTTTTTTTATATTCCGAGGGAGTAAATCCGGTGTATTTTTTAAATAAGGTATTGAAAGTAGATTTTGAATTGAAACCGCATTCATAGGCAACGGCAAGAATTGTATAATGTTTTTTCTTATTATCAAAAAGCATTTTTTTCACTTCCTCAATTCTGTACTCATTGATAAATGTGTAGAAATTTTTATTAAGTTTCTCATTAATTATTTGTGTGAGATGATGTCGCGAGATTTTTAACATTTCGGCAAGTTCAGAAATTGTAAGTTTTTCATCCAAATAAGGTTTTTCTGTAATCATTAAAGCTTGCAATTTATCCAAAATTTCATCTGCATCTTCGCTTTTCAAATTAGAACTTGAATATTTCTGTTTCTTTTCCGGTGCTTTCTTTTTTGAATAAACCGATAATTGCTTAAACCCGAAAAAACTGAATGCAAAAGCAAAGAATGTTAATCCTATGTATGAAAATTCAATAGGATTTATATTTCCGATATAGAAGCTTTTATTTTTTATTAAATACCAAGCACCGGTTATATACAAAGTTAAGTATGCAAATAAAAAACTGAACAATACAACTTTTAACCAATTTAGTGTGATTTTTTCGGAAGTATAAGAGAATACGTTTTTAATATTATCTTGATGTTTGTAAACAAGTATAAATGAAAAAATTACATATATTGTATTCAATGAAAAAAATGTAAAACCGTATGTTATTCGATAAGGCAGAAATTGATTGTTTTCAAAGAAGTTATTTCCGGGAAGTATTGGTTTGTCAATAAATATGACAGTTGCAAAAGCAAAAGCAGCAAAAGGAATAAAATGTAATAAGGATTTATAATTGAATATAAAATTTTCGGAAATTAAACTTTTAACATATAGAAAAACCAAAGGTCCGAATGCCATAGGCAAAACAGGAGGGATTTCACGAAAAAAAATGATTTCACTTTTTAATAATGAAAAACTCATGTCGGCAGCAATTAAAAAGAGCAAAGCAGCCAACAATTTATCTGAAATACTTTGATTTTTTTTTACGGCAATAAAAAGCCCGGCAAAAAATGCTTGTGAAATTCCTATATATAAAATCGGGGTCATTGTTTGACAGAGGTTTGCAAAAAATGTAATTGTTAATATAGTTACTTACAAAGAGTTACTTATTCTGAAAAGAATATTTAAAATACATGAAACTTGCATATATCATTGCCGAACCGACACCGATATATATAGGAAATATATAGATATTAGGTATAAATTCAGTATTTCTCATAAATATTCCGAAACCTATCATAATTAGAATTAAAAAATAAAATTTTAGAGTATGAAAAGCAAACACAGAAACTTTAATGCCGGGAATATTTATAATTCTTTTAATATTTTCATCAGTAACTTTAATAAAAACAAAACGAGTTTTAATAAAAGCGAGAGCTAAACTTGCAACGGCAGCAATAATTGATTGCAGTAAAGAAAAACCGGGAAACCAAAACAACACCCTGGAAATAAGCATAATGCCTACTGCTAACCACAGAGCCCCCGTAATAAAAACTAAAGATATTTTTTTTATTTTGAACATTTAAAAAACCTTATATAATATCTGAAACTTGCAAAAAAAAGTGCCGAACCGATTCCTGTGTACATTAAAGCCAGAAAATTTTTAGGAATAAATGCTCTTGATTTCATAAATATTCCCATACTTATCATAACAATTATTAAAAGATACGATTGCCACTTTTGAAAAGCAAACAAACAAACTTTATTTTCATATTGCTTTATGCGTTCAATGTTTTTCTCTGCAATATTATTAAAGCCGAATTTTGCAATTATAATTCCTGCAAAAATCCCCATACCTGAAATTGCTATTATACCTGTGTCGGAAAATGTAATTAACCATTTATATGCAATTTTAATTAACATAATTCCGACACCTGTCCATAATAAACCTGCAATAATTATTAATATTTTTTTGTTTACTTTAATCATGAATTTAATATTTTAATTATTCCATCATTTTTCCGGCAATGGTTGTTAAAAGTTGTCTGGGTGTCATTCTGGTTGAAAATGCCAGCATTTTATTTTTAAAACCGTGAATTGCCGATACTTTTCCTTTTTTCATAGATAAAAATATAAATTCTGCCAAATCTCTTGATGTAGGAGCTTTTGAAAAAACATCTCCTTTAAATCCGGCAGTATCTGCAAATTCTGATTTTGTTGCTCCGGGGTTTATAACCGTTACTTTTACATTGTCGTTTTTCAGTTCATTTGCAATTGCTTCTGAGAAATGTAATACATAAGCTTTGCTTGCAGCATAAGTTGCAAATTTAGGTACTCCTTGAAATGCTGCTGTTGATGCAATGTTTATAATATGTCCGTTTTTATTTTTTACCATATCTTTTACAAACAACTTCGTTAACTTTGTTAAAGTTATAATGTTCAAAATTAACATACTTTCTTCTTTGCTGATATCAATATCTTTAAAAAACCCGTTTATTCCGAAACCGGCATTGTTTATAAGAACATCAACCGGTATATTCGCTGCTTTTACTTGATTGTAAAGCTGTTCTGCACTATCTGTTTTAGATAAATCAATATCAAAAATATCAACTTTTACATTTTGTTTTTCTTCTATTTCTTTTTTAATTACTTCAAGGTTTTCTTTTCGTCTTGCCGCAAGAACTAAGTTGTATTTATTTTCAGCAAATACGTAAGCTGTTTCTTTTCCTATTCCGCTTGATGCTCCGGTTATTAATACTGTTTTCATGTGTTTTTATTTAGTGTATTTTTTTCAATTAACAAATTCCTGACAATCATTGCTTCATAATATACAATTCCTTCAGTTAAAAATTTGAAGTTTACAGTAATCTTTGTTTATTTTCTCAAAATTAGTTTTTTTGAGTTCTTTCATACTATAAATATAAAAAACTAACAGAAAAAGTTGAATAACGAAAGTACTCATTTGTAAAGATGCATTTAAATATTAAAACGAAAAAACTATCTTTGTAAAATTATAAAATAAATTATAAAAATGTGAAAATTTTAATCCTCTGTACAGGGAATTCTTGTCGCAGCCAAATGGCAGAAGGTATTCTGAAGTCTTTTAATAAAGAATTTGAGGTTTATTCTGCCGGAACAAAACCTGCAGAACAGGTAAGCCCTTATGCTGTTAAAGTTTTGAAAGAAATTAATATTGACATCCGCAACAATTATCCGAAAAGCACCGAAAATTTCATTAATGAAAGTTTTGATTATGTTATAACCGTGTGTGATAATGCAAAAGAAATTTGCCCGGTTTTTACCGGAGATGTAAAACACAGATTGCATATAGGATTTGAAGACCCTTATGAGGCAACCGGAACCGAACAAGAAATATTATCGGAATACAGAAGGATTAGAGATGAAATAATAATCGAATTTAATGCTTTTAATGAAAATATTTAATTTCTTACAAAAAAGTCTAAAAATCAGGATGAATAAGATTAAGCCTAAATATTTAATTTTTATCGCATTATTTATCGGGATTCTGACTCCGGCTGTATTCACAGACGGAATGTTTATGGACGGAGCAATTTATTCTGTTATTTCACGGAATTTGGCAGAAGGGAAGGGAACATTTTGGCAAATGTATTTCTCTGACACATTAATGACAAACTTTAAAGGGCATCCACCTCTTGCATTGTATTTAAATTCAATAGGTTTTCAGCTTTTTGGTGACAGTATTTTTGTAGAAAGATTTTATTCTTTATTAACCGGGTTTTTTGCAATCCTTGCTATTGTATTAATACAGAAGGAATTCTCAAAGAAGAAAGTAAATAATGTTACAATTATCAGTCTTTTTGTATGGTTGTCTTTCCCGTTAGTAAGCTGGACTTATGCAAATAATATGTTAGAAAATACGATGACTGTTTTTATTTTGTTTTCAGCATTTTTTCTTATAAAAAGTTTTGAGAAGAATAGGATAAAAATGATTTTTCTTTCCGGAGTTTTTCTTTTTGCCGCTTTTTTGAGCAAAGGATTTCCTGCATTATTTATTTGGGCAATGATTTTCTTTTATTGGGCTGTTTTCAAAAGGATTACTTTTAAAAGAATGTTTGTCGACTCTATTTTGTTGATATTGTTTACCATTTTACCTGTGTTTTTTATGTTTGTTTTTTCTGAAGAAGCAAAAAATAGTTTGTTCCAATATTTTAACGAACAAGTAATCGGAAGCATTCAAAATGCAAGAACCGTAAACAGTAGATTCTTTATACTGGGAAGTATGTTAAAAGAAATGATTGTACCGGTTGTTTTAATAACAAGTTTGTTAATTATTTCAAAAATTAAAAAGATAAAAATTAAGATTAATAAATTAGTCTTAAAAAATAGTCTTTTCTTTTTTCTGATTGCTCTGTCAGCTATTCTTCCGATTATGATAAGTTTAAAACAACGGAATTTCTATATTGTTCCGGCTTTACCTTTTTTAGCATTATCAATCGGTTATTTTTTGGAAAATTTAATAACTATTTATCCGAATTTTGTTTCATTTTTTAAGAAAAGATTCTTTTTACCTTTTTCTTACGGATTGTTAGTTGTAAGTATTGTTATGGTTTTTATATTTGCAGGCAAACCGGGTAGAGATTTTGAGGTTTTACACGATGTTTATAAAATTGTTAAGGTTGTTCCTGAACATGAAAATATTTTGATTTGCAAAGAAACATATTCAAATTGGTCTTTACATGCTTATTTGCAAAGATACGGGAAAATAAGTATTTCAAATAAAACAGAAAGTGATTACTTTTTAAGTGAAAAACACTGTTTATCTGATTCTGCTTTTCAAAAAATTGATATTGACTTGCAAAGATTTACGCTTTATAAAAAGTAATAAGTGGAAAAAATAAAAATAGCCATTGTAATACTTAACTGGAACGGTAAAAAATATTTAGAAAAGTTTTTACCTTCTGTTGTAAAATATTCACAAGGTGAAGATATCACTATTATTGTTGCAGATAACGGTTCAACAGACAATTCAGTTTCTTTTGTGCAAAATTCATATTCGGAAATTCAATTAATTTTGTTTGATAAGAATTACGGATTTACCGGTGGTTATAATAAAGCTTTGGAACAAATTGATGCTGAATATTTTGTATTACTAAACTCAGACCTTGAAGTTACAAAGAATTGGATAGAGCCGATTATTAAAATGATGGATAATGATGATACGATTGCTGCTGCAATGCCGAAAATCAGATCTTATGAAAAACAATGCAGTTTTGAATATGCCGGGGCATCAGGCGGTTTTATCGACAAATACGGTTATCCGTTTTGCAGAGGCAGAATAATCGGAACAATTGAAGAAGATACCGGGCAATATGATAAAACTTCTGAAATTTTTTGGGCAAGCGGTGCGGCAATGTTTGTAAGAGCAAAATTATTTATTGAAACCGGAGGTTTAGATAATGATTTCTTTGCCCACATGGAAGAAATTGATTTGTGTTGGCGATTAAAAAATAAAGGATATAAAATTATTGTAAATCCCGAAAGTGTTGTTTATCATGTCGGAGGAGGAACCTTGTCTAATAATAATCCACATAAAATATTTCTGAATTACAGAAATAATTTGTTGTTATTATTGAAAAATTTACCGAAAAGGAAAATATTGCCGATTATTTTTTCTCGTTTAATACTTGACGGTTTATCAGGATTTATTTATCTTGTAGGCTTGAAATTTGGTTTCTTTTTTGCGGTAATAAAAGCACATTTCAGTTTTTACGGTAAAATTAGAGCAACTTTAAAGAAGAGAGAAAAGAATACGAATAAAAAACATAAAGAAATTTATAAACGGAGTATCGTTTTTGATTACTTTATAAAAAAGAAAAAAACATTTAATAAATTAGATTTTTAAATTAAACCCTAAATTGTGTCTGACAGTATTGTAATAATACCAACCTATAACGAGAAAGAAAATATTGAAAATATTATCAGAAAAGTATTTTCTTTTGAAAAAATATTTCATATTTTAATTGTTGATGACGGTTCGCCTGACGGAACTGCTGATATTGTAAAAGCTCTACAAAAAGAATTCTCCGACAGGTTATTTATAATTGAAAGAGAAGGAAAACTCGGTTTAGGAACTGCTTATATAACGGCATTTCATTGGGCAATTGAAAAAGGATATGATTTTATTTTTGAAATGGATGCAGATTTTTCACATCCTCCCCACGATTTACTTAACTTATATGATGCTTGCAAGAATAAAGGATTCGACGTAGCAGTCGGTTCAAGATATATTAGAGGCATCAGTGTTGTTAACTGGCCTCTCGGACGTATTTTAATGTCGTATTATGCTTCAATGTATGTCAGAATTATTACGGGAATGAAAATAAAAGACACAACAGCCGGTTTTGTTTGTTATAAAAAAGAAGTTCTGGAAAATATTGGTATTGATGACATTAAAATGAAAGGTTACGGGTTTCAAATTGAAATGAAATATCGTTCTGTAAAGTTAAGATACAAAGTTACCGAAGTTCCTATTATTTTTACCGACAGAACAGAAGGAAGCTCTAAAATGAGCGGAGGAATTTTCAGTGAAGCTCTTTGGGGCGTTTTTAAAATGCGATTAAATTCAGGAAAAATTAAAAAACGAATAAAAACAGATTAAATTTTACTTCCGGCAGTTAAAAATTCAAACATTATATCATCTCCAATTCTTCTAACTTTTGTTTGATATGGATGTACAGGAATTTATTGATTTCAAATATGCCTTTTGCTTCTTCCGTAACTATTCCGGAACGTTTCAGAAATGAAATTTGTTTTTCCGCAGCAATCTCATCTGTCATCATTACTCTTGCTAATTTAGGGACAGTTAATCGTTTATGAAGCATAAATTGAATAAATAATAAATAAATATCATTGTCAAAATCATTTAAAAAATCTTTATTCTCAAATCTCACTGTTTTAATTTGAAGGATGTTATTTTTATAGTCTTCTATATTTGCTGTCCAAGAAAATAAAGTTGAACCGATATTACCTTTTGTGAGATTAAAATATTTAGCAAATAATTTAGCATAATCAGATTGCCTCATATCTTCCTGCATTCTGTTTTTCAACTTAAATTGAATTGAGCCTGAATTATGCCTGAACAAAACGGCATCTTTTAATTGTTTGGCATTAAACGGTTTACATTCAATAATATTTAAGAACAAATTCTCAATATTTTCTATTTGCTTAATAAGTTTATATGCAAACGAGTTAATATTCAGAATAAATAAAAATTTGTGACCGTATTCTTCAATTAAGTTTATAATTTCTTTAATAACATCAAAACCTTCGCTTGATTTTTCCCACCAAAGTTCAATTTCGTCAAAAACAATAACACTTCCGGTTTGTATTTTTGTAAATTTATGTTCATACGAACCTTTAGCGTCAAATGCAAGGGCTAATTTTGTTTTAAATGTTTTTATACTTACAGAACCTTCAACCGGAGGTTTTATAGTATAAACCGGGGATTTTGGCAAAAATTTATTAATAGCATATTGTGTTAAAAATGTTTTTCCGGAATATTGCTCTCCCGTAATTAAAATTGCACCGTTGAATGAAGACTTATAACGTTTTATTGCTTTTTCAACTTCTTGCAGTTCTTTTATTCTTCCGGTAAAAAAATCTTTGTTGTAATTATTTAGTCTTAAGAATAATTGCTGATAATAAAACGGTAATTTATTCAAAACCTCGTTTTTCACAGAAACATTTTCAATAAAATTTAATGATTTATTTACATTTGATTCTGTTTCAGATTTTCCGTTCAACAATTTTTTCTTAAAAATAATTGCATCGCTGTGCCTGTACCAAATTTGATTAATTTGCTTGCCTGTTGCAATTTTTGCAGCTTTTAATTTATTTCTTAGTTTTCCTGTTTTTTTCGATTTTGAACTTGAAAATCTTTTAATTGTACCGGATTGCTTAATTAAAGAATAAACCGTTAATTTATTAGAAATTTCGCTTAAACGCTCATCAATACTTCTGTTAATATTTTGGATTTTTAATTTTGTTTCTTTTTCAAGTTTATCAAGTTCTTGTATTTTTTCCTTAATAAAAGCAATAATTTTTTTTGCTGAGTTTTCTTCTTTGTTAATAATTTTTCCGTCTGAATCAAAAAAGCTGAAAAGTATTATTCTGAGAATATTTCGGCTTGAATTTTCTAAACTTACAATATCCTCAGGAAGTTCTTCCGCCATAGCCAATAGAGGTGTATTAAACTCAGTATGGATAATATAATTAATTAATGCGGAAGCAAAAAGTTCTACGGTTTCGAGTTCATTAAATTGATTTTCAATAATGTCGTTAAAAGATTCATTGCTGAGCAATCTTACTTTTTCAGGAAATTTATCAGCCAAATATTTTAATTTTTCCAATTTTGAATCAAATATTTGCTTGAAGTTTTTGAATATTTCTTCTTTTGAATCTATTTCAGAAAATTTTTCAAATACAAATTCTGCCTTTGGGTCTTTTTCAATTTTCTTTATATATGATAACAAATATGATTTTGTATTTTGTATTTTTGATAATACTTGTGCGGTAATAAATTCTTCAACAGACGCAAGGGATTTTCTTGAAATACGATATAACTTGTTTTCAAAATCGATTAAATTTAATTCTAAATTCCGATGGTTGTGTAACAATTCTTCATTTCGCAACAAAAATTCTGTGCTGTTTTTCAAGTTTTCTTTCAAATCTTCAATTTTCTTTCTTGAAAAATCTGATTTTATTTTGCTGTTTGAATTAAAACCGATTAAATCTTCACTAATCTTGTTAATTATTTCTGTTGTTCCGTTTTGAATAAAGTTGTATATGTATGATTCCGACTCAAGCTTTATTTTATTTATTTCTTCAATTCCGGAGTTTATAGTCAGGATTTCTTTTTGAACTAATTCCTCACTTAAAGTGTTTTCTCTTGCATAAGTTTGAAGTTTTAGTAGGCTGTTTCTTACCGCCTTAATAAATTTCTGTGTTTCAATAATTATTTGAATTGTAATTGTACCCGTTTTTTCATCTGCCGAATAATGTAAAGACAAATAATTGCCGGGTAAATAACCGTCAACTATTTTTTTGTACTTAACTTTATATTGAACCGGTTTTGAACTTCGTTTTAATTGCTGTCTTTTCTTTTTCTTAAATTGCTTAATTTCTTCGCTGTCGTTTTCATTATATTTCAAATCATCTTCCGAATAAGTGTATATATAAGTTTCAGGAATATTTTGCAAAACTTGCTCTGTTCCGTTAATAAGTTTTTGATATGAACTTTCGGAACTTTCAACTTCATCTTTAACCGAGGAATAGAGCTTAACAAAGTTCTGAGTTTTTTTCAAAAACATATCTGTTGCAGCAACCAACTTCTTCTCAAATACAGAAGCATCATTTTTGAAAAGGTTCTTCAGTTTATCATCTGTTAAAACCTTTGTCTCTTCAATTATGCTGTCAGTCAGCCTATTATGTCTTTCAAAAATTAATTTCTTTTGTTCTTCAAAAACATCATTATTTAAAGTTGTAAGTTTTTTGCTTAATAATGCAACTTTCTCACTTGCAATCGGATTTTCAGGCAACAGCAGTTTTTTTTGTGCCTTATTATTGTTTAATAAGTCAATTCCTGTATTTTCTTTTTCTCTTTTTATGCCTATATTTTGGTCTTTAAATTGTGATGATGCTTTAATTAATACCACAGTTCCTATGTCAAGCATCAACTTATTTGTTTGCTCTACAAATTCTTTCTCTTTGCCTTCTTTTACTTCGGGCATTCCGAGTATAATTAAGTCAGTTTTTAAAGATTCCGTTCTTATTAGTTCATAAAAAGACTTTTGTTCAATTTGATTATTAATTATTTTTATTTCAGCTTCAATTCTCATATTGCTGAGAACCTGCTCGGCATGCTTTCTTATTTTTGCCGCCTTTTCATTAATCGGATTTCCGACCAATAAGCGAAGTTTTGCACCTGCCCAATCTTCCGAAGCCCATAAAAATTTAACCAAATTCAACGCTAAATTTCCGTTATTTCCTGAGCCTCTCCACCAAATATCAATGGTTTTATGGTTTCCGTACCCGTATCTTTTATCATAATCTACAAGCAAAATATTTACATCAAGTTCTTGAATTCGACTAATCATTTGAGAAAACCGAACAGGGTTTTTACTTTGCCTCATCCAGCCCATTAACACGGTATTCGGCTCAATACCTGAGAATCCGTAAGTACTTATAATTGTTTCTATTCCGGAATAAATATCACTGCAGGTTTGTCTTCTGGTAAAAATTCCTTTTCCTTCAATTTCGTCATCAAACTGTGCTTGTAAATGTTTAGGGAAAAGATACTTTTTATTTTCAGATTCATGCAAATCAAAATTTGAAAGTAAACCGTATTTTCCTACTAAATTTTTTCCGAATTCCATTAAATACGGTCTTTGCCCTTTTCCGCCGCTGAAAAGAATTATATTCGGTTGCCAATTTCTGTATTCTAAAGTTTTTTTATCTAAACTGTGTAATGCTTTTCTTACAACTGATAACCATACCGATTGCCAAACATCTCCGGATTCTGATTTTAATTGTTTTCGGTTAAGCCATGCAAACAAGCCGAACATAATTACTAATGATGCAATCATTGAAAGCATACCGAGTTGTGCCATTACTGCAAAACTTGCAATAAATCCGATTAGTCCGATAACACCTTTTACTTTAAAGCTGGGGCGGAAATCTGTGCTTGCCCAATTTTCTAAGAAGAAAGCTAAATTTATAAAACCGTAAGAAGCCAAATAAAACATTGAAACAACACCTGCAATTACATTCAAATCTCCTATAAGTATTCCTCCCTCTGCAATTAAAAATATGAATATCAGGGCATTACGTGGCTCGTTTGATGCCCCGTAACCTTTTGCAAATATTTTGGGTGTTATTTTATCTTTTGAAATTGCCTGCAAAATTCTGGGACCTCCGAGAATACCTCCTAATGCTGATGAAAGAGTTGCTCCCCAAATTCCGGCAAGGACAAGAGGAGAAAAATATGCAATTTTTAATAAGAAATTGTAATCGTTCATCAATAAATCGCTGTTTACAAAAACGGCAAATGAAACAGCAAGTAAAATATAAATTACAAATCCGACTATTATTGCAGACATTGTACCGACCGGTATTCCTTTTTTAGGATCTTTTAAATCGCCCGACATGGCAACACCTGCGGTAAAACCTGTTACTGCCGGAAAGAATACACCGAAAACAACTTGCATACTGACACCGTCTTTTGGCGGAGAGAAAGAGATTGAATCGGGAGCAAATTCTGTTTTCGTAAAAAAACCTATTGCAATTGAGATTAAAGAAAGTGCTATTGCACCGAGAATAAAATATTGAGATTTTATTGCTAATGATGTGCTGATAAATGCAATTGTAACAAGCAAAAGTAGTGAAGCGGAAGCAATAATTCGTAAACTGTTTGTATCTTCAGGATTTAAATTTAAAAATTTGCTGACTTCTTTTACGGCTAATAAACTTTCGGCAAAACCTACAAGGTATAAAGATATTCCGAGAGCAGTACCGATAAACAGTGCAATACCGATTGCTCCGCCCATCGGAAAGCCAAGGCTTCTGGATAAAATATAATAAATTCCCCCGGTTTTAATTTTTTTATCTGTTGCAACAGAGGATATACTGAGTCCTGTTGTTAAAGAAATTACATGCGAGATTACTATAATAATTAATGCCGTAATTAAACCTGCATTTCCGACAACCCAGCCGAGTCGCATATACATAATAACTCCGAGAATTGTTAATACGGAAGGGGTAAATACGCCTGCGAATGCACCGAATTTTTTTGGTTTACTCATAAGTTTTCAAAAAATCAATTCTGTATGCAATTATACAAATTTTAAATTAATTTATTGAGTTTTAAGTTATTATTATTGATGTAAAACAAGAGTACTATTCAATTTTATATATTTTCAGTTTGCCGTCGCAACATGAAAAATTAATGATATATATTTCATTTTTTCCGTCTTTATTAATATCAGTTTCAAATATTTTTATATTATTCATATTATTAAAGAGGACGGTTCCGCTTTTGTATATTAGTTTAACGCTGTTATTTCCGGTATCATTGCATCTTGTACCTTGCTGAATAACTTCTGCTTTTACATTATTAAAAATATATTCAGTTGTATCAAAAATTTCTTTTGCATCCATATACCCTGAGTCGTTTTCAAAATACATAACATTAGTTCTGTATCCGATTGTTTTTAACGTGTCTGTATATCTTTTTAAGACATTTTCCTTCTTTTTAACAATAACAGAATCAGAAAATATGTAAATCCGGTTTGCAAGTCTTTTTTTAATCGGAAAATGTAAAATTATGGCATTTTCTTCTTTATATATTTGCCAATTCCTGAATAAATCAGCACGAAACATAATTCCTCCGGGTAATTTGTTGTCAAATATTAGTTCTGCCTTATTATCAGACTTATTAATTAATTCAAATTTTTCTTCATCAGATTGTGCATTTGAAAGTACAGAAAACGGGATGAGAAGAAATACAATATAATACTTCATAATCATTTTTTTATAAAGATACCGGAAAAATCAAGAATAAAAAAACGCTTCCGAAATGTGAAAGCGTTTTTTATTAATCTTCTAAATACTATAAATCTATATAAAACCCGAAACTGAAAGCAACGTTTTTATGCTTTAATGTAAGATCTTGAATAATGTCAGGGGTTTCAACTTTATTGTCTAACCAGCCGTCTAACAGTCCGTTATTATATTGAATTGTTAACGACAAATGCAAGTTATCCTCAATATTATAAACAACACCTGCACCTGCGGTTAAATAGAAATCAATAAATGTTAACGATTTAAAAGGTTTATAGTCAGTAACATTAAAATTAGGGTCATTCGGATGTTGTAAATCTGTAACTTGTCTCGTCGAAGACAATTTTATTGCAGGTGCTACACCGAAATTAATTAATGCTTGAAAATCACCTCCTACGTCAAATTGTCCGTTAAAATTTAAAGGTAAATATAGGTTTTGATATTTAATATTATTTTCAACGCTGATAATCGGAGTAGGGTTAAATTCATCATTTTTTTGAGTTAATCCGAATTTCTCCCAAGAAAATATACCCGAAATATCAACATTAAAATTATCGGAAAATTTATAACGAACAGAGGGTCCGAATCCTATTCCCATTTTTGCTCCGTCGGTATCATAAGAATTGACAGAGTCATTATCAGTTACTGTTGTCCAGTTAATTACAGGTATTGCTCTTAGTCCGAATGACAATCCTTTTTGTGCATTTGCACTTGAGAAAGCAAAAACAGCAAGCACAAATAAAAATAATAGTTTTTTCATATTTTTAAAATTTAGAATTTTATAAAAAGTTAATTAGCAAATATAAGTATTTTATTTTATACCGTTTATTACATTATTCATTTTTTGAATTTCTTCTTTCTTTTTTATAACATCTTCTTTAAGAGTTTCAATTGTTTTTTTGTTTGTTTCAATTAAGGCAGTTTTTTCTTCGTTTTCCTTCGTTAAATCAATAATTGTTTGTTTGTTTTTTTCAATAGTATTTGCTAAGTTTTCATTTTCGCTAATTGTTTTGCTTTTGTTTTTTTCAATTTTAGCAAGTGCTGCATTTAATTCTTCCAATCCTTTATTATAATGTTCTCTTAGAAACTCTAAGGAAAATTCTTTCATAATTGTCATTAAGGCAGAATGTTCGCTCGGATTATCGGCTTTATTTAAAAATATGTCGTAACCGTATGAAATAAAAACATTCATTGTAGTTGTATTATCGTCTTTATTTTTTTCAAATTTTGTAAAAAAGTCCATGGTTCGTGATGTAACTGCGGGAAACATAGCTTCTTCGGCTTTCAAATCATCTTTTTTATCACTTTTCAACTTAAAATCATATTTCTTTTTTAAAAAATCTTTCCAAGCTTTTGCGGCATCTTTTGCACTCGGTTCAAATGTAATGCTTATACACGGTCTTGCCATATCATTTACGACACCGGTTCCGTCGCTTATGCTGTATATTTGCGAACTTGCAAAAAATGAAATCGCATATAAAAACACTGATAAAAGAACTATTTTTTTCATAATCTTATATTTTTAATTATTTATTTTGTTTCAGAATCTCAGAAACAATTTTTTATAACTGATAAAGTTATTCTGTTTTTTTTGTTTTACCAAATTTCTCTCGTAACAATTTCAAACTGATTAACAACAAAACTATTCCTATAAAACCTATTGAATACCATAAATATTGAACAGGAAAGTCCCAGATTGTATTAATTTCATTTGCTGTACCCGGAATTTTCTTAATATTATAAACAGGAGTTTCCGGAAGAATATCCGGAATAGTATCTTTAAAATAGGGTAAATCATAACTGGGAAAGTTTGCTGTTTTGCTTCCGTATATTATGCTGTATTCTTCATCGGGACTCAAATATGTAATAAGATAGTTTTTTAATTGGTATGAATTTGCTTTATAAAAAGTTAAAGGTTGGTTATCTTTATTATCAACAATAAATTCAATTTTTTTTGCTTTATAATCCCAAAGTAAAACTCTGTTACTTTTAAGGGAACCTATATAAAATTCTTTATTAAATTGGTCGTAAAAATCTTCACCTGAATACGGAACAGATGAAGTATCTTTCTTGCTCATAAAAACTTTTCGCAAATAAAACTCAGGTCCTTTTATTCCGAAAGAAATCATATCTATAAATTCAGGTTTTTGAAATTCAAGCGTAATAATGCTTTTATTCAAAGTATCTTTTTGTGTAATTTTAGGAGAGTTCAACTGTATATATTCTGCTCTGATATTTGTTAAATCATGAAAATAAATATTTGAAAGTTCAATCGGTTTATCATCATAATCATAAAATAATATTTTGTAGTAATTAAATTGACTTTCAGGCAAATCCATTATTTTAATTTCAGTAGAATCAGCATGAGTAATTTCAGGAACAGCCGGAAAATTATCTTTTATAACAAACCAAGTGTTTAAATCTTCGCTTCCGTATAGTTTTAAGAAAATAGGATTATGCGTGTTTACTATTTTAAAAGTAAGATTTGAAATGTTTTCTTTTCCTTTATTTTCAATTTGAACTTCGGTATAATGTTTATATTTTTTGTATTTATTTTTCAGAATTTTCAGTTCGGTTCTTTTCTTTCTGTCAAATACTGTTTTTTCTTTTTTCAGAATGTATTGAATTTCACTTTTTTCGGAATCGAGAACTCTGATGTCGGGGAATGAGTGATTTAATTGAGATGTAATATCCGGACTTAAAAAAATTTTATAATATCCTGCTTTTTTCACGTCTCCGATTTCTGCTTTCCAACTATAATCTTGTGCAACAGCGGTAAAAATTGTAAAAAATAATATTAAAGTTGTAATAAATTTCTTCATCTGATAATATTTAAATCTTTTTGACTACAAAAAATAATAATGTTATAAATTTTCATTAAGCAAGTGTTTATTAATTTCTTTTTTCTCAAATAATCTTTGCCTTACAAAAGCAATAAATAAAAGTATAAATCCGACAAAAATTAAGCTTACCGTTCTTTGTCCGTTATCAATATTCGTATAATCATAAATAAATATTTTTAAACCCGTAACAACCGCAATAAACATTGAAATTCTTATTAATTTTTTATCTTTAAAAATCAAAGATGCAACTGAAACAGCTAATGCGGAAAACATCCAAAATAACGAATAATAAAAGTAATGTGCATTATTTATTATTGAGCTTACAGGTGTTCCTATATGATTATTGTAAATAACAGACAAATGATCAATTTCAGTGCTCAGAACAGCAATAAACAACAGTGACACAAGCCATTGGAAAATATTTTGCATTCTTTCACTTATATTTTTTACGTTAATATATGAAAAATAAAGAATAAAAAGTAAAGATGCTATAAGAATTGTATGCATAATAAATTGATTCATTGAAATTGAAACATTCATCAATAAATGCTCTCTTACTTTAATTATCTCGTACAGATACACACTAAAATAAAATGCAACTGAAAGCAATGCAATTATTGCACTAATTATTTTAACTGTTTTATTTTTAATAAAAATAATAACAACTACTGCCAAAAGAATAAATGCAAAATTATAAATACCCATATACATATTTAATAAATTTGCATCTTGCACCATTCTGGTCAGTCTGTAAAGAATCTCTGTATTAACGGATACATAAAACGCACCTACGGCAACAATAAAAATAAAGAACCGAAAAAAACTCATTTTTACGGGTTTTATTAAGAATTTATCTTTTGACCTGCTTAAAATTATAAAATTAATACCTAAGCCAAGGCTTGTCATTATACCTGATATAAAACTTTTATTTAACAGCAGTGCTTTTTCGGGTGCATTATGGGAAATTGCCAAATAATTTTCAACAACATCGAAAATAAAACTTGTAATTAAGCCAAAAATTAAAAACATTGATGCAAATTTCAACATTTTAATATTCAGTTTCATCGAAAACCAAAGCAACAGAACTGTTTCGACAGCCCAAACTATGGTCATTGTTTTTCCCACAAGTTGAACCGGAGGTATAAGCGTTATAAATAACAAACTTATTATACCGAACAGGTATATTAAACTTTTAGAAACTTTATTCTTTACAATTAAAACAAATATTAAGAATAATATATTGATAACTGCAATAAATGCCGTAAAAACACCCTTATATTCAGGGTTAAGAACATTCATCATGTACATTCCTACCGAATAGAAAATAAGATTAACCACCAGAGGTAATGATAGTTCTATCGGAATAAAATTTTGCACACTTTTTTTTATACTGTATGCTATTGTGGTTATTGTCAGTACAATATAAATAAAAATAGAGATAATAAATCCTACGGCAAATTCTTCAAAAAAACTTGCCTGAAAAGATTTATACACCCAAAGTATCAAATAAACACCGCTGAAAACAGCAGGAATGAACCTTGTAAGTATGTTTTTATTAAAAAATGCGATTATTAAACTTGCAACATCTAACAGTAAAATATAAATTAATATTACAATAAAGTTATTGTAATCTATTCCGGCAATAAAAGGAGCTGCAAAACCTGCAACTACCGCTAAAAGCAATAATTCAAACCTGTTATAAAACAAAGAGATGCTTACGGAAAATAATGTCAGCAAAAAATAAATTGAGAAAACTTGCAGTGTGGAAAAGATGTTGTAATTGTAAAAAGAAATTGTAAAAGTAATATACAAAGAACCGAAAGCACCTCCCATAAGAATAGAACTGAATGTTTTATACCTCTTTCTTATGAAATGCGATAAAACTATAAGTGCTGAGCTGATAATTACAGCAATAAAAAATCTGCCGGCAATATTAATATATGCCGAATTAACTGCGTATTTAACAAAATATCCGAACCCGAATACTAAAACTGCAATTCCTATATAACTTAAAAAATACTTCCTTATATAACGAACTGTATCGAGCTCTTTTATTTCCGTAATTAGTCTTTTAAATTTCAGAAATTTCTTTAATCTTCTATAACCTCTGTTAATAATTTTTACGGGAAAAATATCAGATTCATCATTGTATTCTTCTTCAACTTCTTTGTTTTCATAAAGAAAATGTTGAATAATACTTTTTTGTGTTTCTTTTTGAATTTTCTGTTCTTTTTCAATTAATTTTAAATCTTTCTTTTTACGACTTAAGCCCATAAAAAACCCGAAAGTAAATACCAACAGTAAAACTAATAATACAATAACAGAAACTATAATTACGACAATTGACATTTTCTATGCTCTAACTTTATTCAAATTTTCTTTTTTTCTTTTTTTCCGATAAAAAAGCTTGTAATTTTTTTAATTGACAAACCATGTTTATCTACACCTAATATATAACCGAATGGTTTAAGGCTTTCAACATTATCACAAACTATTTTTAATACAGCCATAAACGGAACTACAATAATCATTCCCGGTATTCCCCATATTGTTGCACCTATTATTATGCTCAAAATTGTGATAAACGGATTTAAATGAACTTTTCCGCCGACAATGCTCGGGGTTAAAATGTTATGGTCAATTAATGAAATAATACTGTAATAAATAGCAACGGCTAATGCCAAATATGGATTATCTTGTGCAACTAATGTAAAAAGCAAAGGTAAAATACCGCTTACGATTGTACCGAAATACGGAATAAATGAAAAACACGCAGTAATAATACCGAGAACTACTGCATATTTTATCCCTATTATTGAGAGAGCTGTTGAATGAACAATTGCAAGGATAATAACAACGGTTGTAACTCCCGTAACGTATTTAATGGTAACTTTTGAAATTTGTTTTATCAGTTTTTCTGCTAATTCCGAATGTCTTTTTTGAGCTAATTTATGAGCAAAACGTTCGGCTCTGTCTCTGAAAAAAAGCATAAAAAAAGTAAAAATAGGAATAAATAACATTGCTTCAATTGTGCCGGCAGCTTTCATTATTATACTTTTTACTTGCCCGCCGGTTTCAAAGAAGTTTCTGATGCTTTCAAGAATCCAAGTATTTTGATCATCTGTTGCAACTTGGTATTTTCCTTCAATAAAAGACTGAATTGCTAAAAAGTTTTCAATTGCTTGTTCTTTTATTGTATCGTCTTGTGCAAATTTTTGAATTTGGTTAATTAACAAGTTTATTGCACCGGTAATTACTGCCAGAAATATTAAAACTGAGATTAAAACGGCTAAAAAACGCGGAAATCTTGCTTTGTTTTCTAAAAAAGATGCAATAGGGTATAATAAATAAGAAAATAATGCAGATAATGCTAAAGGATAAAGTATGTGCTTAGCTGCTATTAATGAATATATTAGAAGAATAGTAAATAACAGAATTACTGTAAGTCTTACTAAAATCGGATATCGTCTCATCAGAGTTTTGTTTTACTGCTAAAATTTCAAAATTACTAATTAATTTTCAACTTTTGATTTAAAATTACCGTCAATCATTTTTGTTTCTGCTAAATCACCTTTTTTTACATCTTTTACAGATTTAATAAGTTTCCCGTTTACAGATGTTATACTGTAGCCTCTTTTTAATATTCCTGAAGGGTTTAAATATTTATTTTTTTGCTCAAACACCTTCAACTTATGTTTTTCTTTAATAATATTATTTTTAGAAGCATTCCTAAAATTCATTCGCAACATTTCAACCTTTTGTTTTTTGTTATTAATGCCGGTTTCAATGATATTTTTTAAACTTAACGGATATTGCAATAATATATGGTTCTTATTTTGAATAATTATTTTTGTCAAATTCTTCAAATCGGTTTTTTTAAGATTCAATTCAGCATCTTTCTTCAAAAGTATTTCTTTAACGGTAGGTTTGAAATTTGAAATTAAATATTCTAACTCGCTCTTATTTTCAGATATAATTTCTTTAATTCTGTGAGAAAAATCCTCAGCAAGTTGATTAATGTAATTGTAAAATTCAACTGTTGCATCAATAATAAAACCGGCAACTGCTGTAGGTGTTTTTAAACTTATATGAGCAACCAAATCTGTTATGGTTTCATCTCTGTCATGTCCTATTCCGGTTAAAACCGGCAATGAAAATTGAGAAATATTTAATGCAAGTTGATAAGAATCAAACCAACTTAAATCAGATTTTGAGCCCCCGCCTCTTATAATTACGACAATATCAAAAATATCATCAAAATCATAAATTTTATCAAGGGCTTTAATTATTGAATTCTCGGTTTCTTCTCCTTGCATGGCCGCAGGAAATAATTTTGTATAATATTTAAAACCGTAATCATTGTTTTCTAATTGGTCAATAAAATCTCCGTAACCGGCAGCTGTTTCTGAAGAAATTACGGCAATTTTTTGAGGAACAACCGGGAACTCCAATTCCTTATTCATATTAATAACACCTTCTTCCTCTAACTTTTTTATAATTAAAAGTCGTTTTCGTTCAATATCTCCGACCGTATAATTGGGGTCAATGTCTTTTATGTTAAGGCTAAAACCGTAAACTTCATGAAATTCAACAGTAACAACAATTAATACTTTTAAACCGGCTTCAAATTTATGCCCTGTTGATGTTTCAAAATAAGGTTTCAGCATTCTGTATGTTCTTGCCCAAATAGTAGCTCTTGCTTTTGCTCTCAGAACTTCCTCTTCATCTTTTTCGACCAATTCAAGATAGGCATGCCCTCTGCTTTCGTTTAATTCGCTTATTTCGGCAACAATAAAAAATCTGTCGGAAAAATTTTCTTTGATGTTTTGGCTAATTCTTCGGTTTAATTCCGATAATGTAATATTGTTGCTCAATGTATTATTTTTACGAGTTATACAGCAAAATTAAGTATATTTGTTCTTTATACAAGCAATTTATATTTTATATGCGGCAAACAGGTTATTATTAAAAAAAGCCGGTTTAAACCGGCTTTAATTCTACATCCTTTTTCTGTATTCGCTGAACAAACTTACTTCCTCTTTAATCATTCGTTGCCTTAATGTTGATAATAGCTTTGCGGTATCAGCAGTAAAATTCGCATCAAAATTATTTTCGCAATATCTCTCAAAATAATTATTTGCAAAAATTGATATTTCTTTCCAATCTTTTGCAAAGGATGCTAATTTTCTTTTTAAACTTTCATCTGTTTCTGCTTCTTTATTCAAAAAAGGATACAATTCTTTATCTTCTTTATCAATATGTGCAACAAGAATTGTTTTTAGTTTTTTAACAAACTCAATTTTTTTCTTCTCGGAAGAAATATAATCGTAAACCTCTGACAATAACAATTTTAATGAATTGTGTTCTTCAACTAATATTGTAATTAAATCAGACATAAATTAACAACTATATAGTATTTATACTGAATTTTAATAAAGACAATTGATATAAAATTACTTTAATATGCCCTTAGAAATTACCAAACGTTGCACTTGGTTTGTTCCTTCATATATTTGACATAATTTTGCATCACGCATCATTTTTTCAACACCGAATTCCCTTGAATAACCGTCGCCGCCCATAACCTGAACAGCATCCGTTGTAACTTCCATTGCAACATCTGAAGCAAAATATTTTGCCATTGCCGAATAAGTTCCCGGAGTTTTTAAGCCTTGCTCGTAATACCAAGCAGCTTTCCATGTCATTAATCTTGCAAGTTCAACTTTTGTAGCCATTTCAGCAAGCATAAATGATACACCTTGGTTTGCCGTTACGGGTTTTCCGAACTGGATTCTGTTTTTTGCCCATTCTTTTGAGATTTCATAAGCAGATCTGGCAATTCCTACACTTAAGGCAGCAACACCGGTTCTTGTTCTGTCAAAAGTTTTCATTCCTATAAGAAAACCTTCTCCTTCTCTTCCTATAAGATTTTCAACCGGAACTTCAACATTATGAAATTTAATTTCGTTTTGCACGGAACCTCTTTGTCCCATTTTGTCTAAACGAGGTAATATTTCAACTCCGGGTAAATCTGTAGGAACTACAAAACATGATAAACTTCTTGCTCCTCTTTCGGGATCGGCTTGAGCAAATACGGTTAAGTATGTGGCTGCTTCTCCGTTGGTAATGAAACGCTTATGTCCGTTAAGAATATATTTATCTCCTTTTTTTATTGCGTTAGATTTTATTCCGGCAACATCCGAGCCTGCATTCGGTTCTGTCAAGCAATAAGCTGCTGCTCCTTTTTCTTCATTTAAACGACCCATAAATCTTTTGAGTTGTTCGTCATTTGCCGAAACTACCCACGGAGTTAATGCGAGCATATTTGCATCAATACTTATTCCGATCCCTGCACATACTGCTCCTAATTCTTCCGAACCTAATGAAGCATCAAAAATATTCAGTCCTTCTCCGCCGAATTCTTTCGAGATTTGTGAATTTATTAATCCTTCATCATAAGCCTTTTTCACTACTTCCCAAGGAAATTCTCCGGACACATCATATTTTGCTCTTACCGGCACTATTACTCTTTCGGCAAAATCTTTATGCTTTTCTATTAATTCTTGTTGTTCTTTTGTTAATGAAAAATCTACCATAGTTTTATATCTATTTTATTTGATAATTATTTATTTTCGGTTTTTGAATATCGTTCAATTATTTTTTTAAAATCATCTACTGTTGTTTCTGAATAAATGTCGTAATGAACCGGTGATTTAATTTGAATTCCTTCCGGAACATGATTTTCCAGTATATTCCATTGCTCTTCTGTCAGAGATTTTACAAAATAAGCGTACAAATGTGATCCTGCATTTGCAGTAACATATTTATGATACATTTTTGTAATTGCTTTTAACATATCTAAGTAAGGTTGTAAATCTGTTGTTGTTGATTCTTTTGCACTGTCAATCCATGCAATAGGAACTTTTTTAATGGACTCTCGTTTTAAAATATCTGTTTTTAACAGAAGTTCTATGTCAAATGCAAATTTCTTTTCTATTGTATCTAAAATAATTTTGTTTACAATTTCTGCTTTGAATGCTTTAAAACCACATTGTGTATCTACAATATAATTTAATCTGCGAAGCATTCGTTTCCAAAAATAAATAAACAATTTTCCTCTTACATTTCGGTTGCCTGTTTTTAAGACTACTGATTCAGGTTCTCTTCGAGATGCAATTGCAACGTTCTTTTTATCGTTAACAATTCCGTCAACTAACAAACCGCATTGCCCTAAATGTGTTGATAAATCGGCATCGGTATAAATAATAATATGATTTTTAATATTTTTATTTGCAGCATACCACATTCCGTATTCAACGGAGCCTCCTTTTCTGCTGTCATCGGTTGTTTTTATATTTTTTACGACAGGATTTTTGCTGTTAATGGCATCTTGTAAATATAAAACTTCAACATTATTTCCTTTATATCTGTCTTTTAAAATTTTTTCGGCAATTTTACCGCTGTTTTCAGGGCAACCGTCATCAACAATAATCATATCCCATGAAATATTCTCAAAATCTCCGGTTAAATCTTCCATTTGCTTGATTTTTCTCATCAAAAAATCTTCGCCGTGTTCATGTTCTTCTTTTGTAAGAATTCTGTAGTGTTCTTTATAAACTGCAAAAATAATTGTAAGATGGATTTTATCTTTTGTCTCGGAAAGAATTTGTTTAGACTTGGTAATTTTTATTGCAGAATGAGAAATTAATGAATAAGCATTTTTTTCCTTTATCATTTCTTCCTCTAAAGCTTTAATTTCTTCAATAATTTTTGTTTCGCTGTACAAATTATCAGCAAGCTCTTGAATCTTAATCAGATGATTTTCATTGGTTAAATCAGGATTCAGAATCGGTTCTTTATCCTCAAATTGTTTAATTATTTGTTGTAAATACATGTCAACTGTTTTGATAAGCAATGCTAAATTAAAAAAAAAGATTTATTATGCAAGCATAATTTATTAAATAAATAACTACGAATAAATTGTAATAACTAATTTTCTGTTTCCTCCCCTGTTTCTGAATTCACATAAATAAATTCCTTGCCAAGTTCCTAAATTTAATTGTCCGTCGGTAATCGGAATTGTAACAGAACTACCTGTTAATGCTGATTTTACATGAGACGGCATATCATCCGAACCTTCAAAAATATGTGTGTAATAATCTTCGTTCTCAGGAATCATTCTGTTCAAGATATTCTCAAAATCAACACGAACAGACGGATCAGCATTTTCATTAAGCATTAAACCTGCTGATGTATGTTTAATGAAAACATTCAATAAACCGTTACCTGAAAAATTGTGAAGTTCCTTTTCAATAATATGAGTTATTAAATGAAAACCTCTTTTATACCTGTCTAAAATAATTTCTTTCTGTTGAATCAAAATATATCAGTTTTTAACATTATTTTTGCAATATTTTAAAATTATAACAGTTTAATACAAAAACCAAATTTAATTTGAAATTTTTGATGAAGAAATTCAGTTTTCTGTTACTTTTTTTATTGCCGATTTTTGTAAATGCACAGACAATCAATATTAAAGGAATAGTTACAGACGAGAATAATAAAATTTTACCTTTTATAAGTATTTTTACTGAAGATAATAAATATGAAACTTATTCGAATGCTTCCGGTGAATATTCAATAGACATTCCTTCTTCATATAATAAATTATATTTTAAACAACCGGATTTTGAACCGATTATTGTTAATATTCCGAAAAATGACAATCAAATTGTTATTAATATTAAATTAGGAACTTCTGACCAAATAGGTGTTGTTATTATTGAAGCCGAGAAAATAAATGCTTCGGGGATTGTTACCGTAGATTCTAAAATAGCAGATATTTTGCCTTCCGTTTCCGGAGGAATTGAAAGTATTCTCTCCAAAATAGGAATGGGAGTTACAGGCTCAAGAAATGAATTAAGTTCAAAATATTCAGTAAGAGGAGGAAGTTTTGACGAAAACCTGGTTTATGTTAACGGAATTGAGATATACAGACCTCAATTAGTTAGATCGGGACAACAAGAAGGTTTAAGTTTCATTAATCCGAAATTAGTAAGTGATGCAAAGTTTTCATCAGGCGGGTTTGAATCTAAATACGGAGGCAAAATGTCGTCTGTGCTTGACATCACATATAAACAAGCAAAAAAAAGAGAATTTACAACTTCAATAAGCTTACTGGGAGCATCAGCTCATTACCAAGATATTTCAAAAAATAAAAAATTCAGTCATATAAGCGGTTTTAGGTACAAAACAACAAGGTATATGCTTAACACCTTGGAAACCGAAGGCGAATATAATCCGAACTTTATAGATTTTCAAACATTTTGGACTTATTACTTTAACTCAAAATTCAGTATAAACTTTTTAGCAAATATTTCGGATAATAATTTTCACTTTATACCTACAAGCGGAACAACTAATTTTGGTTCAATTCAAAGTTTAAAATCGTTATATATATCATATTTCGGGCAAGAAAGTGACAGATTTTTTTCTAATACTGAGGCAATATCGGTTAATTACCATCCTCATAAAGATTTAAATTTTACATTAAGTTTTTCAGGATTCAATGCCTACGAATCTGAGACTTTTGACATTATAGGTTTTTACAGTTTAAATGAACTGAATAAAGATATAGGTTCAGAAACAGCAGGTGACAGCATTTTAAACCTCGGAAACGGTGCATACATGAGGCATGCAAGAAACTACCTGAATATATTGAGTTTCAGCACAATGCAAACCGGATATTACAAAACAGAAAAGCATTATTTTAACTGGGGTTTAATTTATAAATATGAAAACATCAATGATAAAATTGATGAATGGAACTTGGAAGACTCTGCAAGTTATTCAATGCCTGTTAATTCTGACAATCTTTTAGTTTCTGAAAATATAAAAGCTGAAAATGAAATTATCAACCAAAGATTTACAGCTTACATTCAAGACAAATTAAATTTTGAATCTTTTCGTTTTCAATACGAATTTGTAGGAGGAATAAGAGCAAATTACAGCACATTTTCAGAAGAATTTTTATTAAGCCCCAGAATTGCAGTTGCGGCAAAATCATTTAATAAAAACAAACATGTTTTTCGATTTTCATCGGGTATATTTAATCAACCTGTTTTTTATAAAGAAATTCGTGATTTTAGCGGACAAGTTGTTAAAGATAAAAGTGCCCAAAAATCGGTTCATTATGTATTCGGATATAATTTCAAATTTAAGGCATTGGGCAGAAACATGAAATTATTTACCGAAATATATTATAAAGACCTTAAAAATATCATTCCGTTTGAAATGGATAATGTGAGGGTAAGATATTATGCAGATGTTAGAACTTCCGGTTATGTAGCCGGAATCGACACAAAACTTATGGGCGATTTTGTTCCCGGTCTTGATTCTTGGTTCAGTATGTCAGTTTTAAAAACCGAAGAAATGGTAAATACAGTTTCAAACGGAGCAGATACATTATATTACATTCCCAGACCGACAGACCAAAGATTTACCGCAAATTTATTTATCCAAGATTATGTTCCCGGCAATGAAAATTTTAAAGCTCATCTGAACCTTGTTTACGGTTCTTCTTTTCCCTTTGGTTTTCCGAAAAATATTGAAAGAAAAGCCATATCAAGATCTGCACCTTATCACAGAGTTGATTTAGGAGCATCAGCTGTTCTGATAAAAGAAGATAAAATTTATACAAACAAATTCTTAAAAAATATTAAATCTTTATGGTTAACTGTTGAAATATTTAATATGCTGGACATTCAAAATACAATATCATATCGGTGGATACATGTTGTGCCGAATACATCAGTTGCCGCAAATAATGTAAATAACAGTTATCCTGTTCCTGTTAAACTTACGGGAAGAAGATTCAATTTGAAGTTTACATTAAGAATTTAATTATACAAGGCTTCATTTTTTTTTCTATTTTTGGTTTTTTGATTTATTGAATATTTATGAACTTTCTGTATCCGACATTTTTATTTGCACTTTTTGCCGTTCTTATTCCGATTATTATACATCTGTTTAATTTTCGAACATATAAAACTGTTTTTTTCAGCAATGTCCAATTTTTAAAAGATATTAAACAAGAAACTAAATCAAAATCTACATTAAAACACTTGCTTGTTTTGTTAATGAGAATTTTAGCAATTATATCATTAGTTTTTGCCTTTGCCCAACCTTATATACCTTCAGGAAGCCAGCAAAAATCTGCACAAATAAATGAAATAGGAATATATATCGATAATTCTTTCAGCACCGAAGCAGAAAGCAAATACGGAAAAATATCAGAAATTGCAAAAAAGAAAGCTTTACAAATTGCAGATGCTTATCCTGAAAACACAAACTTCTATTTTATTACAAACGATTTCGAACAAAAACACCAACATTTTGTTTCAAAAGAACAAGTAAAAGAATTTATTCAAGACATAAAAATATCTCCTGCGGTTAAAACTATAAGCAATATTACAAATAAAATCTCAGACTTTTTTAATGCTGATTTTGAAGAAAATATAAAAAGAGCATATATAATTTCCGACTTCCAGAAAACAAGCACAGACATAAATAAACTGCAAAATGACAGCAACATCAATTATGTTTTTATTCCCTTAGAAACCGAAAACACAAACAATTTATTTATAGATTCGGTATGGTTCAATTCACCAAGCAGACCGCTTTTTCAAACTGATGAAATAAATATAAAAATTACTAATAAATCGGATGAAGCTTTTCAAGAGATGCCGTTAAACCTGTTTTTAAACGATACATTAAAAGCAACCGGAAGTTATAATATTGAACCGAATGAATCAATTACAAAAACATTAAGTTTCACAAACAATAAAACCGGTATTATTAACGGAAGAGTTGAGATAACTGATTTTCCTGTTACTTATGATAATAATTTTTTCTTTAATTTTAATATTGAAAAACAAATTGATATATTGATTATCAGCAATAAAACAAGGAATAAGTATATAGAAGATGTCTTTTCCGATATTCCTGAAGTCAAAATTATTTACAAAACTGAAAAAACAACTGATTTTGAAAAATTAAACAACTACGATGTAGTAATAAATGATGAAATAAATAAACTTTCCCCGAATTTAATTCAAGCAACATACATGTACATATCCGACGGAGGAACATGCATTATTTTTCCGGGGATTAACTCAGACATACAATCTTACAATGAGTTGTTTAACAAGTTAAATCTTAACTATATTACGGGAATTGATACTTCAAAAATTTATGCGGGACGTATTAACTATAATGCCGATATATTCCGAAATGTATTTAAAAAGAAAGAAAAAAATCTTGATTTACCTTACATTTTAAGAAGAGTAAAATTCAGCAAACAAACATTTACCGATGAGGAAACAATACTTTTCTCAGAAAAAAACGATAAATTAATAAGTTCTTCCGAATACGGTGCAGGAAAAGTTTATGTATTTTCACAAACAGCAGATAAAAAAGCGGGGAATTTGGTATTTCATCCAATTTGGGCACCTATGATTTATAATATGGCTTTTTATAAAAACACAAGCAATAAAATTTATTATACGATAGGTAAAGACGAAGTTGTTAAATTTAACAATCAACTTGAAAATAAAGAACAAGCCCTGCATATTATTAATAAAAAAAGAACATTTGATATTATTCCTCAAGTTTTCATAACCGATAATTCAAAAATAAAATTATTTTTAAATAACAGCATTCAAAAAGCAGGACATTATACAGTTTCATCTGACAATAAAGATATTAAAGGGCTTTCATTTAATTACAACAGAGCCGAGTCAGATTTAGCATATTATACAAGTTCTGAAATAAAAAATGCAATTAACGAAAATTCTTTATCAAGTTTTTCCGTAACGGATGAAAATGAAGAACTTTTTTCTGAAATAATTAAAGAGCAAAGCATAGGAAAGCAATTGTGGAAAATGTTTTTAATTTTTGCATTATTCTTTTTACTTGCCGAAATACTGATTATACGATTGTTAAAATAAGAAAAGCCGGTAAATTTTAAACCGGCAATTTCTTTGAATTAATATTATCTGAAAATATTTTATACAGGACTTCCGTATGTATAAGTTCCGGTAACCTGAACGGTGCCTTCGGCAGTTTCAATTGTATAATCCCATGAAATTTGTGAATAATCATTTGAAATTTCGCCTGTTCCTTTAAATGTTTGCGTTCCTGCTGTTTGCTCCGGGATAGTAATCATCAAATCCACACTTACTGTTGCAGAAACAACTTTACCCGAATTATGAAAATTTGATATTAATATTTGGCTTGAATTTCCGGTATCAGCAGTTATTGTAGCTGTAAATTCTTGATAAGGAAATCCGTCTTCATTCATATCTCCCGTCCATGTTCTTGAAATCTCCGAAATAATTTCCTGCTCACTTGCAGGCGGCACAATTTCATTAATGCACGACATCAAAGGTAAAGCAAAAATAACTAAAAGTAATTTGAATTTAAATAGTTTCATAGCGTTTGATTTTAAATATTCAATATAAGAATATTCAAAATTAATGCCATAATCTCAATCGGCTAAAAATCAATCAATTCCAAAACCTCAACATCATAAACAATTGTTGAGCGTGAAGGAATCCTCTCCATATCTCCTATTAGCCCGTGTGCCATGTGCGGAGGTAAAATAAAATGTGCCTTTTCTCCTGTTCGCATCATTAAAAAACCTTTTTCTAAACCGCTCTCTTTTCCGGTTTGACCTATTTTAACCTGTGCCGAACCGGTAGAATCCGAACTGTAACATAAAGTTCCGTCAAGCAATTCAATACTGTAATTATATTTTATTATATCTCCGGCTTTTATTTTTTGTCCTGCCGTTTTTTTATAAATATCATACCACAAACCGGATTCTGCAGTTTGCATCTTCCACCCTCTTCTTTTTACATAACTATCTATCAGCTCTTTGTCTCTTTCCAACAAAAAACGATTTGCTTTTATTAAAGTATCTTCAACTCGATTTTTATTATTAACGGGTTGCTTTGTAGCATCTTCCGGCTTACATGCCGAAAAAACAATAATTAATAAAAATAGCAGTGCTTTTATTTTAAGAATAGAATTCATCGATTGATTTATTTAAATAAGTTTCTGCCTTTTCAATTGGCTTATAAATCTTTCCTCCTGCAGCATTTTTATGTCCTCCTCCGTTAAAGTATTTTCGTGATAACTTATTAACATCAACATCACCTTTTGAACGCAAAGACAATTTGATAAAATTATCATGCTCAATTGCAATAACCGAAGCCCTTATTCCTGAAACCGATAAAGGCATATTCACGATTCCTTCATGGTCGCCCTCAGTAAAGTTAAATTTTTGCTGCTCTTCTTTTGTGAAAACAATGTATGCAATATTGTGTTTTTCAATAACTTCCATCTTTTTATAAAGAAGGTAACCCACAAGTTTTAAACGATTAATTGAAAAATTATTATATACTTTATCATAAATAAAATCTTTATCAATTCCGAATGACAACAATTTTCCTGCTATTTTAAATGTTTCCTGCCTTGAAGAATTTACTGAAAAATTTAAAGTGTCAGTCATTATTCCTGTATAAATACATGTTGCAGCATCTTTTTCGAAAAAATCTTTTAAAACTGTATTATTAATAAACTCATAAACAAGTTCGGAAGCCGAACTTACCGATGTATCAGAAAGTATGAATTCTGCATCAACCTGCGGTCCGGGATGATGATCAATTAAAATTTTTATGCCTTTTGCGTCTCTCAATATATCTTCTGCTCGTTCCGTTCTGCTTGCTTCGTTAAAATCAATGCAAAAAATAATATCGGCATCATTCAATTTTACTGTTGCATCTTCCTCTTTCTCATTAAAAACAATTATTTCTTCCGAATTCGGCATCCACAATAAAAAATCTGTCGGTTTCGAAGGCATAATTACAGAAACACCATGTTTCGTATTCAACAATGTATTATATAAACCCAAAGAACCTCCCAAGGCATCACCGTCAGGATTATGATGCCCTATAATTACAATCTTTTTGCTTACCTGAAATAATTCGTTAAACTTATTTATATTATTTTTAAAAAAATCTCTCACTTTGTTTAATTTAAAACTTCAAAGTTAAATCAATTATCTTTTGAAGATAAATTTATTCAATAATTATTTTATTTTTGCGGAAACTTAAAAATTAAGAACAATGGGAAACATTACATTAACAATGGTTAAGCCTACTGCATATAAAAAAGGATTTGCAGCAAGCATATTAGCAAAAATAACAGATGCAGGTTTCAGAATTCAAGCTATGAAAACCTTACAGCTGAGCAAAGCACAAGCCGAAAAATTTTACGAAGTTCATAAAGAAAGACCTTTTTACGGTGAACTGACCGATTTTATGAGTTCAGGACCTATTGTAGCTGCCGTATTAGAAAAAGATAATGCCGTTGAAGATTACAGAAAACTAATTGGTGCAACAAATCCTGAAAATGCGGAAGAAGGAACAATCAGAAAATTATATGCAACAAACATTCAAGAAAATGCTGTTCACGGTTCCGACAGTGACGAAAATGCAGAAACTGAAGCATCTTTTTTCTTTGCAAAAAATGAACGATTTAATGCAGACGGAGGTTTAGTTTAAACTTTCTTTTCTTGAATATACTAAATAAGTCATGAAAATTTTCATGACTTATTTTATTTTATTATTTTTATCATTTTAATTTTAAAAAACTCAATATGAAATACAAAAAATCCCCCCCCCTACAAGATTAATGCCTTTTGCAGTAATATTTTTAGTTTTTTTCGCTTTTAATTTAAATGCACAAAATATTTCGGTGCGAGGTTCCCGAGTAAACGGAGACATTTACCATCTCGGCGGAGCAATAGGAATAGGAACAGATGCACCCGCAAGCTCTTCTTTGCTTGATATTAACTCAACAGAAAAAGGAATTTTAATACCGAGATTAAGTTCTCGACAAATTTCTGCCGTTCAAAACCCTGCAAACAGTTTACTTGTTTTTAATACTACCGAAAATATGTTTATGTTTTATGATGAAGCGATTTTGCAATGGAGAACCCTTATGGCATCTGAAGGCACAAGCAATGCTGAAAAACTTTGGAACAGAGATAATTCAAAACAAGGAATTACCTTTCTCTTAAATATTGACGATAATGTCGGAATAGGAACAGAAAACCCGAATGCCTCTTTTGAAATTAAGCCTAAAGGAAACGATGCTCTCAGGATACTAACTTCCAAAACAGGAATTTCGGCAAATATACAATTTACCGATAAGGACGACAGCAATTATGTCGGTTTTATTGCACCTGACACTATTGATGAAAATATTTTATGGCAACTGCCGAATGTTAAGGGTGACAGCGGACAAGTATTAACAACCGACGGAGCCGGTTTGTTAACCTGGTCTGAAAAAACGGCTGCGGATACTTGGATAAGAGATTCGATAAACAATTCTGTTTTTCTTAGTTTTGCAAATGATTTTGTAGGAATAGGAACAAACATACCTTTAAAACCGCTTCACATTTTTTCGTCTTATACCGAGACAGGCGGAGGAGGAATAGAGCCTCTGGCAGGAAATACAGCAGACAATTATTCTGTATTCAGGCTTGAAAATCGCCGCACAAGTGTTTCTGATGTAGGTTTTAGTGTTACGGATGTAAATTTATGGGATTTTGAAAATGCGAATGATACTTTAAATATAAATTATAAAGGCTACATTGTTCAAGTGGGAGAAATAACAGAAAAGAATTTTTCATTTTCGAACGACGGAACTTTTACTGCTGAGAAATTTGCCGGGGACGGCTCAGGTTTAACAAATATCGAACTAAACGGACCGATTATTTTGGATAATGAAATGGAAGCATGGACAAACAACGGTTGGAGCCCCAGAATACAAACTAAACTCGGAACGGTTTGGGCATCAACAAACAAATCAAGCCTCGGCGATTATTATCTCGGATTGGGGATGACACACAGCGGCTGGTATTTTATGACAAGATACGATAACGGAGATAAAGATTATGTCGCAGTTATCAGAGAAGACGGTAAAATTTTATGCAAAGAATTAGAAATAAGTAAATCTTCAGGCGGTTATTGGAATACACCTTTTATCAAAGTCAAAAAACCGACAAATTCTGATTTAGCAGCATTCGGCTTTGAAACCAACTTGCAACATTGGGTTATTGCTGCTATAAGCTCTTCAAGCGCAGGAGACGGTTTTTGGATTAAGGATATAAAAAACAATAAAGTCCCGTTTAAAATTACGAATACCGGAGTAGTTGAAATACATGATAAACTTTGGGTTGCAGATGAAATTGCCGTACAAGCTACAAACCCTTGGCCCGATTTTGTATTTAAAGACAACTACAAACTAATGCCACTGAATCAACTTCAAGATTACATAAAAGAAAACGGGCATCTCCCAAACATCCCAACCTCCGAAGACGTAAAAAAAGAAGGAATAAAACTTGCCCAAAATCAAGCACTTATGCTTCAAAAAATTGAAGAACTTACTTTATATATCATTGACTTAAAAGAAGAAAATGATAAATTAAAAGACAGAATTGTTGAACTTGAAAATAGGTAGGTTATGAAAAAGCTAAATATCTTAATAACAACACTTTTACTTATTAGCGTATTATTTTCTTGTAAGCGTGTAAATAAATGTGACGAACCTACATATTGGGAAGTTGATAGTATAGAAAAGTTTGAAATTGCTAAATTAAAAGAAATTGCAACATGTACTGAAAAATATCTTTTTAATGAAACTTTAAACCAAGCAGATACTTGCAAAAGTTGTTTTTTTGTTATAAATACATCGTTTAGTGTTAAACTTTTTTCCGGTCGTACTTATTGTGGGAAAGATATTATTGACACAATTGAAAATATTGAAATCACTTCTACAAATAATTATTCGGAAGATTATAAAAAAGGAGAAATTCTAAATGATATTTTTGATATTTTTATTTATAACGAAAATACAGACAGTATAAATTGTCCTGTTAAATTAAATCAATTTTTAAACAGTAAATCGGCAAGTCCGGGATATTTCCATCTTTTATTAAATGAAATACCCGACAGCACACGTTTACATGAATTTACCGTAAAAATAGAACTACAAGATACTACTTTTATCAACAAAACATTACCAATCTATATAAAGCAATAATTATGAAAAAGCTAAATATACCAATAACCACATTTTTAATTATTAGTGTTTTGTTTTCTTGTAAACGTGTTGTTAAGTGTGAAAAAAAAAATATGGTAATTGAAGATTTGTATAGTTTTACAACTGCAAAATTAATAAAACCTGCTGAATGTACTAATCAGGGTCTTTCTACTACCCAGTTGACAGCATTGGATAGTTCAGAAAGTAAATTATTTTCAGTTTATGTTATGTTTCTTGTAAGAGGTATGGAAGTACCTTGTAAAGAATATATTTTGGTAGATACTTTTAAAAATATTGAGATAACATCATCAAATGATTTTAATGAAAATTATAAAAAAGGAGAGAGTTTAAATGATATATTTAATATATTTATTTATAATGATAATGAGGAGGAAATTTGCTGTCCTACTAGCCTAAATCAATTACTTTACTATAATTTTTTATTTCAAATACGTTTCCATCTTTTATTAAACGAAATACCGGACAGTACACGTTTACATGAATTTACCGTAAAAATAGAACTACAAGATACTACTTTTATCAATAAAACATTATCGATTTATATAACACCATAATTATGAAAAAGCTAAATATACCAATAACCACATTTTTAATTATTAGTGTTTTGTTTTCTTGTAAACGCGTAAATAAATGTGATAAAGAGTATTTTGAAATTGACAGTGTAAAGTATTTTGGAGCTGCAAGATTAGATAACATTGCAACATGTACTGATGGATACCTTTCGAAAGAACCTCTAACTATTTTTGATACATGTATAAGTATTTATTTTGACATTAGCATTTCATTTGATGTAAGCCCCATAACCGGCAATCAATTTTCACAAACAAAAAAACTGATAATTAACTAAACCAGGCAAACAAAAAACAGCTAAGTAACAAAACAAAACATACAAAAATAAAAATACAACAAGCAATATAGAATTGTCCGAAACCGAAAACATAACAGTTTACCCCAACCCCGCAAAAGGAATATTTAACATAAATATAAAAAACAATAACTTTCAACTTTTACCTTTCAGCTTTCTGATTTAACCTGAAAAATCGTATATTTGAAAAACAATATAAAACAAAAAAACATACAAATAAACATAAGCGACAAACCAAGCGGAATATTTTTTTAATAAATTATCTTAGAATTCATTTAAAAAAGTTGTACTTTTATTAAATGAAAAAATCTTTTTATACATTAATATTCCTGGCAATTTCATTGTCATCAGTTGGGCAAAAGCACATAGGATATGACTTTTTTTCGTGCAAATCAAATGTGAAAACAATTAAATTTAAAGTTTTAGATATTAACTTTGATAAAAAACTTGTTGCATTTAAGCATATATACGAATTACAAACGGAATTATTCTATGACACGGAAGGAGAAGTGATAAATGTTCCCGTAGACTGTAAATATGCAGGAATGGAAACATACCCGAAAGCCGGTGTAGTTTTAGGAATATATGATTTAGAAAAAGGAACTTATTTAAAGACATTTACTATCTATGAATCTTGCTATGAGTTAAAGAATTGTTACAATCATGAATTATCCGAACAACAATTAGATTCTGCAAAACAAATGTTTAAAAATTATGATTTAGATATTACAAAAAAACCAAAGGCTATTCTATTTAAGAAAAAAACCAAAGATATTTCCGAAATAGATATAAATGACATTAATTTCTCTTCTTCGTATAAAAATGATTACGACAATCAAATAACAATCTCATATTTATATGCAAACGAAGAAATATTGTTTTATACCGAATATGAAGACAACTTTGCTATGGCAAGTTCAGGCAGAGTTTTTTATCGAGCCGCATATAAAGAAAACGGAAAAATTATTTTTCTGAATAAATACTTCCACGACAATAATATGGAAGGTTCAAGAAGTTTTGAATTTCATGACTTCTCTCCTGTTTTCAATATTAACGGCAACAAAATAACTTTAGAATAGAATTAAATATTCTCTAAATAATTTATCCTCAAAACATTTGCATCTTCAAAAAGAATCATTACTTTTGCAGGCTAAAATTTAAAAACAAATTAATTAAAATTTAACGAATTATGATGAATCAGTACGAAACCGTTTTCATTATTACTCCCGTTTTATCTGATGATCAGGTAAAGGAAGCGGTCACTAAATTCAAAAAAATTCTCACCGACGGAGGTGCAGAAATTACAGTTGAAGAAAATTGGGGTTTAAGAAAATTAGCTTATCCCATTAAACACAAAACAACAGGTTTTTATAACTTAATCGAGTTCAAAGCCGAAGGTGCTCTTGTTAACAAGTTAGAAACAGAATTCAGAAGGGATGAAAAAATTATCCGTTTTTTAACTTTTAAAATGGATAAATATGCTGTTGCATATTCTGATAAAAAGAAAAAATTAAAAAAAGAAGAAACTAACTAAAAAAAGGAGAACTGAAAAATGGCAGACAAAAGCATTAGATATCTTACACCCGTAGCGGTTGATACAAAAAAAGAAAAATATTGCAGATTTTTAAAACATAAAATTAAATATGTTGACTATAAAGATGCTAATTTCCTCAGACAATTTTTAAATGAGCAAGGAAAAATATTACCGAGAAGATTAACAGGAACATCTTTAAAATATCAACGTAAAGTTTCAAAAGCAGTAAAAAGAGCAAGACAACTTGCAATTTTGCCTTATGTAACTGATTTAATGAAATAATTTTATTACATTTAAAAATTGACAAAAATGGAAATCATTTTAAAAGAAGATATAAATAATTTAGGTTATAAAAATGATGTTGTTGAAGTTAAAAACGGATACGCAAATAACTTTTTAATTCCTAAAGGAATAGCTGTGAAAGCTACAAAATCTGCAAAAAAAGTATTGGCAGAAAATTTAAAACAAAGAGCACATAAAGAAGGAAAATTAAAGCAAGATGCTCAAACAATTGCCGATTCGCTTCAAAATAAAGAAGTTAAAGTAGGTGCAAAAACAAGTTCTAAAGGAAAAATTTTTGGTTCGGTTACTAATATTCAATTAGCTGATGCAATAAATAAAAAAGGATTTGATATTGACAGAAAGAAAATTTCTATTGTTGAAAAAGAAGTTAAAGAAGTAGGAAAATATAATGCAGTTATTAAATTACACAGAGACGTAAAGGTAGAATTAGAATTTGAAGTAGTTTCTGAATAACACTATTTAAGCATTTAAATTATAAAAAAGAGATATTCTATATTGAGTATCTCTTTTTTTATAATCGTAAAAAAACAATGCAATACCGATAAATATATTTTTTTTTGTAAATTAGCACATTAAATAAATATCTTATAAAAGTGGCAAAACAACTTGCAAATACGAAGTTAAAATATACAATAGGCGGAACAGCAGCCGGAATTATTATCAGCATTATTATAATGATAATAATTATAATAATAAATAATTACACCTTATCGATAGGCTCGGTTATTCAAATGAATAAAGAAAAACCGATAATTCTTTTACTCTTGGTTTCTCCGGTAATTGTTTTGGCACTTGTCGGTTTTTTTGCAGGAATACCCTACGACAACTTAATTGCAGAAAGAAATGAAGACATCGAAACTGCCAAAGAAAGTTTTAATAATATTCACGGTTTAATTGAAGAAATAAGAAAAGGCAACATTGATATTAAAGAGGATGTAATCGGGGATGATGATAAAATTAGGCTTTCGTTGATAAACCTTAACAGAGAAATTCAAAAAACCAAAGAAGAAGATGAAGCAAGACAAAAAGAAGATCTTCAAAGGCACTGGACAGCTGAAGGTTTGGCACTTTTCGGAGCAATCCTTCGTGAATATAACGAAAGTATTGAAGTTCTTGCCGCAAAAGTAATAAGTGAATTAGTTAAATACACCGATGCAAAGCAGGCAGGTTTTTATCTTATTGAAGAAAATGATGAGGGCAATAAGTACATTAAAGAAATTGCCAATTTTGCATACGACCGAAAACGTTTGGCAAATAAAAAATTAAAATGGGGCGAAGGTTTAATCGGAGCTTCAATAATTGAGAAAAAAACAAGTTTTTTAAATAATGTTTCGGAAGCATATATTGAAATTGAATCCGGATTAGGAAAAGCAAAGCCGAGAAGCATCTTAATTGTTCCGATAATGACCGAGGAAGGAGTAATTCACGGTGCTTTAGAATTAGCCTCTTTTAAAATTTATGAAGAATTTGAAATAAAATTTACCGAACAAATTGCAGAAAGTATTGCAACTACAATTTCAACTTTAAAAATTAATGCTGAAACCGGTAGGTTGCTTGAAGAATCAAAAGAACAAGCAAAAGCGATGACCAAACAAGAAGATGAATTAAGAAAAACAATTTCTGACATGCAGCGGCTTCAAGAAAACGCTGATATGCAGAGTGTTGCTTTTAGAGCATATCAAGATTCCACAAATAAAGCACTTATCAGAGCAGAATATTCAAATGACGGAAAACTTCTTTTTGCAAACAGAAAATTTATTGATTTATTCGAGTATAAATCAAATTCTGAAATACAAAATGAAAGTATCACAAGATTTATTAATCCCGATGAAGTAAATTGGTTTGAATCCGTAAGTAAAGATATTATTAATAACAAACATTTTGAGGGATTATTAAAACATATTACAAAAACAGGTAAAGACCTTTGGATTAAATCTTCATACATCGGACTCCAAAATGATAACAGAAAAGTCGAGAAAATTCTTTTTTTAGGTTTTGATGCAAGTGAGTTAAACCAAAACATTGAGAACTTAAAACGAAAAATTGAAACAGTTGACAACACATTATTTAAAATTGAACTTTCTGTTGATAATAAAATCAAAAAAATTAATAATAATCTTCTAAACCTGACTCTGTTCGGCGAAGAAGATGTTTTGGAAAAAGAAATTACAGAATTTATACATGAAGACGAAATTCAATCTTTCAGAAATATCATTGAAAATATTAATAATACCGGACAAAAATATGAAGGTGAATTCAGTATCATAAATTCGGAAGGAACAATAATTTGGCTTTACGGAAGCATATTTCAAGAAAAGGATTTAAATGACAATGTAATAGCAATTAACATAATTGCTTACGACCATTCGCAAGAACATTTTGCAAATGAAAAAATTGCCGAACTTGAAAAATTAATTGAACAACAAACCTCAGAGTTAGAGAATATAAAAGAGCGTTCAGCAAAAAGAATTGAGCAAGCAAAAGAAGAAATGAAAGAAATGTATATTGATATTGAAACTGACAATATCTTCTTTGAAAAAACACTTAAAATACTGCCTGATGCAATTATTTCAATTAATAATGAAAACAAACTTGCATTTCTAAATAACAAAGCAATGAGTTTATTTTCTGTGAAAGGAGAGGAATATAAAGGGAAAGAAACAAAAATAATTTTACCGGAGCTTGACAAAAAACTACAAGGTCTTTATCTCGGGGATATTTTAAACTATAATAACGAACATCTTCCTATAGGCAAAAAAGAGAAAGTTTATATAATTGACAAAAACAAAAAACAGGTTTTTTATATGATGACAATGTCGGAAGCAATTGTGGGATTAAGAAAAAGGCTTACTGTTTTTTTAACGAAAATATAGCAAGGGGCTTCCGGAAAAAGCAACTTTTCATATAAAAACAACGAAAGTCAGGGCATAAAAACCACTTCCTGTATCATGTATTTTTATTCCAAAATGAGGTAATTTTACCTTTTTCACGCATTATAGATACGTTAAAAATATGGCTGTTATTATTTTTGCGAATATTCCTAACAAGAATACAACCGTAATGATAAAGATTTTCTCATCAAAAAACTATTTGATAACCGTGCCTTTTAAATGAAGCACTTGCGAACTTTTTTCAATATTCATTGTAAGTGTAACAGTTTTGTTAAAAACGCCGAGGTCTTCGGCATCATAAGTTGCAATAATTTCGGTTGATTGCCCCGGTAAAATCGGTTTTTTTGAATACTCAATATCCGTACAGCCGCATGAACCTTTTGCATTGGTAATAATAATCGGTTTTCCGCCTTTATTCGTAAATTTGAAAACTGCTTCCGTAGGATTGTATTGCTTGATTTCTCCCAAATCAACATTCATGGTTTCCCATACAACTTCCGCATCTTTTCCTGAACTTAACGTACCGCTGTTTGTTCCCCATTGGGCAAAAATACTGCCCGATGCAAAAACAGTAAAAGCAAATAATAAAATAACTTTTTTCATTTCTTGTCCTTGTTTTTTGTTAAACGTTTGTTTCCTTTATTTGTTATATTCAGACCAAAAAGCTTGCCGGATGGTTGCATTTTATGTTTATTGCAAGCTATTTTTTCCTGTTGATTTTATGAAGGTACGCAAGTTTATATAAATCAAAAAGTTTGAGAGAAGGGTGTGTTCCGCAAAGATTTTTTTCGGTTAATTTTCTGAAGATTTTAAAGTATAACCTAAACAAAAATGATAAACTTGATGTTTTTTTATAAATATTTAACAACTTAATATCTTCAAATAATTCGGGGTAATCATAGCTTTTTAATAAATAAACTAAATTTTCTATTCCGTTTTTTGTTTTTGAAATAAAATCGGTGCAAGTTTCTAAACCAATGTGAATAAGTGGGTTGTCTATATGTTTTATTTTTATGTTTTTTCGTTTAAGTTCTGTTCCGAAAAGAGTATCCTCGTGTCCGTATTCAGCTATTTTTTCATCAAACTTAATTAAATTATGTATTGATTTTGATATGATGTAGTTATTTGTCATGAAAGAACGATTCGGAAATTTATTGCGTTCTTCGGCATTTTTAACTTCTCGTTTTGTGCCGTAATACCATCTGAAATACTCTTTATTACAAAACGGTTTGTCTTTTTTGTATGTTCTCCCCCCGCACAGAACAACTTCATTTTTACAATCAAAAATATATTTTTTTATAAAATCTTTATTTTGAATTTCAGAATCACAATCAGCAAAAAGTAAGTAATCATATTTTGCTTGTTCGGCTAAATAATTTCTGATTGCCGAACGACCGATATTCTTTGTAAGTTGAATGTATTTTACATTTTCCAACTTATCTGTTTCAATATTTATTTTTCTGAAATTTAAATCGGAAGCATCATCTGCCAAAATAATTTCAAAATCAATTTTATTATGAACAGCTTGTGAGTGTAGTTCATTAATAAACTGCCTGATATCGAAATTGTATATGGGAATCAGAACGGAGAGCATTTTATTTGTATTTTCTTTGTTGCGGCTTATGTGTGACTTAATTACAGAAGATTTAGCAAAAGACAGTTAACGGAATTGTCAAGAACGATGCTCAAAAGTTGTGTTTTTCGATAATTATTTGACCTCTGCTTGACTTATTGTTTGACTTCGTTTAAAACTTTTTTAAAATATCTCTAACGGCATCTTTATGAATTGTGAATCCCATCATCTTAAGTTTTACATAATCTTCATGAAAGAAATAATAACCGAATTCGGGAGCATTTTCATCGTTATTTCTTGAACCCGAGCTTGAATCTTTTATTAAATACCATGTAATACCGTCTTTTTCGGTATAACCTACAAGGTGCATTCCGTGGTCATCGGTTGTTGTTTTATTTGAAAAACGAAATTGACGTGCATTTTCATCAATATATTCAGAAGGAATATCAAATTTCGGAATCATTGCTGTTTGCGTACTTCTTAAAAAGCCTGCTTCCGATACATCGCCGCCAATACTCATTGTGTAACCTTTTTTGATTGAACTTTTAACAATTTTCATAAAATCATCCAAAGGAATATTGTAATAATCTTCACTGTGCCACCAGTTGTCCGGAACTTTATATTCTACCTGTTTCCAATACGGTTCTTGTTTGTAAGAAAGAATTTCCACATAATCATCAGGATTTATTTTAATGTAATCTTTAAGGTAAGATTGTGGTGTATATTTTTTCCCTTCAACCGTAAATTCAACCGGCGGTTTTCCGATGTAATGATTCATTATATCTTTAATTGTTGCAATAACTTCTTCTTCGTTCCATGCATTTGTTTTTTTCAAAGATTGAAGATACGAATTCATTTCGTTAAACATTTTATCGTGTGTGTGATGTTTTCTTTCGTGTAACAAGCCTGTATAAGCAGAGTAGGGGACAGTGCCGTATGTTTTCCATATTCTTGAAACGGCATTTCCTTCTGAGCCTTGCGAAAATAAAGATTTGCCCCTTGTTTTTACAAAACCTTTTGCTTTTTCAACATATTCCCAATAAACCGTATATATCTCCGAAAGTTTAACTTTCTTTTTATTAACTCGGTAAACTTCCGATTCTAAAAAAGAAATTGTTGAATATGCCCAGCAAGAACCGGCATTGCCTTGTGAAATAACGGGCTTTGCCCATTCTCTTTTGTAATTACTGACTTTGTTCGGAATATTATAATTTGATTGGTCCATTTGAAACCTTTTATCAATTTCTTTTCTCTCCAAATTTTCATTAATGTGCCTTACATCTTTAAGAATTGAATTTTGATAATAACCGGGTTCATAAGATTTGAATGTTGCTTTGTCGGTTTTTACTTGTGCAAAAAACGTACTTGCAAAAAATATTGCAATTGAGAGGAATGTTATTTTTTTCATTTTTTGATATTTTGATTTGCAGAATTCAAGTCACGAATGCAACTTTTTCTTTTGTTAATAATTCATTTTTGTACAAATATAGGGTTTTCATAATTAAATCTCTTTCTTGTCCTGCTGTTTATTTTATTTTTCATTGTTGTTTTATAAACTTATCGGTTACGGTATAGGAAATCGGTTTCGTTTGCATGTTTGCTTTTTGTTACAGACAAAATGATTTTTGATGCTCAAGCAAAACCTTTTGAACTTCATATTTTGGGTTATTAGAAATTGAAATCATTAAAATAATAAAGTTTTAAAAAAAGAATTACTTTTATGCAAAATTTCATAAATATTCAAATGACTGATTCATACAAACATAAAGGTTTAAGGAAAAGGCTTGTTGAAACCTTAAAAAATAAAGGCATAAAAAATCAAGAAGTTTTAGATGCAATTATGAATGTTCCGAGACATCTGTTTATGGCAAAAGGTTTTGAAGAAAGAGCATATCAGGACAACGCATTTCCGATTGCTGCCGACCAAACAATTTCACAACCTTACACCGTTGCTTTTCAAACAAGTTTGCTTAACATTGAAAAAGGCAATAAGGTTTTAGAAGTAGGAACAGGCTCAGGCTACCAAGCGGCTGTTTTGTCAGAATTAGGCGTAAAATTATTCACCATTGAAAGACAAAGAGAACTGTTTTTATCATCACAAATTATTCTAAAAAAACTCAATTATAATCCTTATTGTTACTACGGAGACGGTTACAAAGGACTTCCGACTTATGCTCCTTTTGATAAAATATTAATTACGGCAGGTGCCGAAAAAATTCCCGAAGAGCTTTTAAAACAACTGAATACAGGAGGTATTTTAGTTGCTCCCATAGGTCCTCGTCATACACAAGACATGATTAAAGTTACAAAAATTAATGAGCATAAATTTAAAAAAGAAAGTTTCGGGAAGTTTGTTTTTGTTCCTATGCTGAAAGGGAAAAATTAAACTTTCAAAATTGTTACGACAATACTTCTTGAAATTCTCGGACCGTCAAATTCGCATAAAAAAATGTTTTGCCAAGTTGATAAGCCGAGTTCTCCGTTAATTACGGGAATACATTCGCTCGGACCAATTAAACCAGATTTTAAATGAGAATCTCCGTTTCCGTCTTGTGCATCGTGTTTCCAAACTCCTTTCGGAATTAGGTTTTCCAATAAATCCAAAACATCTTCTTGAACGGAATAATCCCAATTTTCCTGAATCATAATCCCTGCTGTTGCCCCTTGAACATAAACATTTAATATACCGTTTTTTATATTTGCATTTTGCAAAATCATTTTTATATCTTCAGTAATATCAATCATTTCGCATTTTTGCTTTGTTCTGATGTTTATTGTTTTTTGCATTTTTTATTTCAAAAATACAAAACTTTAAGTAAAGAGTTCTATTTTTGCCCTAATGAATAAAGGAATCATCATAAAATCAACAGGAAGTTGGTATCATGTTAAATATGACAATAAAGTTATTCAGTGTAAATTGCGAGGAATTTTCAAGACAAAAGGCTTCAGAACAACAAATCCGGTTGCGGTTGGTGATTATGTAGGTTTTGAATATCAGGATGATAATATAAAAGGTATTATTAAAAAGATATATGAAAGGAAGAACTTTTTGGTAAGAAAATCAACCAATCTTTCTAAACAGTCTCATATTATTGCCGCAAATATTGATTTTTGCTTTTTGGTAATAACCTTAAAAAAACCTGTTACTTACCCTGTTTTTATCGACAGATATTTAATTGCTTGCGAAGCAAATAAAATTAAAGCTGTATTAATTTTCAATAAAATTGACATTTACAATAAAGATGAAACAGAAAAATTAAAAAAAATAATTGCAATATATAAAAACATAGGTTATAAATGTATTGAAATTTCTGTAAAAGAGAATATAAATATTGATGAAGTAACAAAACTTATCCAAAATAAAACAATTGTAATTTCAGGAAATTCAGGTGTCGGGAAATCAAGTTTAATAAATTTATTGGAACCGGGTTTAAAATTAAAAACTTCCGAAATATCTGATTATCACGAACAGGGAAAGCACACAACAACTTTTGCCGAAATGCACAAAATAGGAGAAGCCTATATTATTGATACTCCCGGCATAAAAGGATTCGGGTTTGTAGGCATAAATGAAGAAAACTTAAATTTATTCTTTCCCGAAATGTTGAAAATTAAAAAACATTGTAAATTTAATAATTGTACTCATACACATGAACCCGAATGTGCCGTAAAAAATGCCGTTGGAAAAAAACAAATAAGTTCTTTGAGATATAATAATTATTTGAATATTTTAGCCGGAGATGAAGATAAATACAGACAAGATAAATACGGTATTTAACAATAAAAGACAAAACAGAAACACATGAAACAATTCTTTTTCTTTATACTGATATTGACAATTATTCTTTCTCAAAAAGCTTTATCTCAACAACAAATGTTGCCTATAGGAACTTCGTACAAACAGCAAATAAGTTTTGAAATAAACAAAAATGATGTTGCAATTAATACTGGTTTTAAACCTCTTTTGAAATCAGACGTAAATAATATTACGAACATTGATTCTGTAATTTACAACTACAAACAAAGAACTGAGTTTTTTAAAAATCATAAAGAAAATTGGTTTTTGAGGGCACTTTTTTTTGACGATTTTGTTTCGCTAAAAAAAAAGAACTTCAATTTATATATAAATCCTTTACTTTATGTTGAAGCAGGCAAAATTACAGAATCCGGAGAAAATTATTATATCAACACAAGAGCTATAGAAATTAAAGGAGATATAGGAAAGAAATTATCATTTTACTCAAGTTTCAGAGAAAATCAAGCCAAATTCAGACCTTATATTTATGATTGGGCATGGAACAGATTAGTTGTTCCCGGACAAGGAGCAATGAAAAAAAACAATAATGATTTAAGTTTATATGATTTTTCGTCTGCTTCTGCTTATCTTTCTTTATCCCCTGCAAAATGGCTTAATATTCAATTCGGACAAGATAAGAATTTCATAGGAGAAGGACATCGTTCATTATTATTGTCGGATAATGCTTTAAATTATCCTTTTGCTAAATTCAGCTTTACTTATAAATCATTTAAGTATGTAACAATGTTTACTGAATTCAGAGATTTTGAAACAGCATATTATTCTTACCATTACAAAAAGCACGGTGTATTTAATTATTTTTCTTATAATTATAAAAACAGGTTTGAAGTAGGTTTTTTTGAAGGTGCAATTTACCAAACAACAGATACTGCAGCAAACTATTATAACAAATTTAAATCGGATTATTTTATTCCTGTTATCGGAATAAGAACTGCAATTAACGGTTTTGCATCCGAAAATAACATCCTTGCCGGAATAAATGCAAAAGTTAAAATCACAGATTATATTCAAACATACGGACAAATTGCAATCGACAATCCTTCGTTAAAGAAATTTGCATATCAAGGGGGCATTAAAATATTTGACATTCTACACGAAAAAATTAAAAATCACAAAATATATTTTCAAGCAGAATATAACTTAGCAAAACCGAGAACATATTCGCACGCAAATTTAAAGTATCAAACTTGGACTCATTACAAGCAAGAATTAGCACATCCGGCAGGTTCAGATTTTAAAGAAATGTTTTTTAATATACATTATTCATACAAATCACTTCTTTTAGATTTCAATTACACAAATCTAACTTTAAACAATAAATCAACTTTTTCTGATATTTATATGCTTGATAATTATACATATTTTATTAATCCTGTACCTGAACAAATCATGCATAAAAATTTAACAATTGCATACATTATTAATCCGAGAACAAATCTTCAAATATACGGAGGCTTTGATTTCAGGGAAAAGCAAACAGAAAACAATATTGAAAAAAGTTCTTATATTATGTTCGGAATCAAAACAGGTTTAAATAATTTCTACTATGATTTTTAAAAACAACATAAAGCCCCGAAAAGCGTTAATAACAAAAACTGCTGCATGAATATTTATTCCAGAAAACAAAAATATAAGTTCATAATTTTTATTACGGCATTAATTATAGGCGTGGGGTTTATTTTATATGCAGGAAGTTTATCAAAAGAAATTTCGGAACAAGAACGTGAAAAAATTAAAATTTGGGCTGAATCTTTAAAAGAAACTTCCGAAATGCCTTTGGATGCAGAAATTAGTCCCACTTTATATAAAATATTACTTGAAAACAAATCAATTCCGGTAATTTTGTTGGATGAAGATATGTCAATTATTACACATCGAAATTTAAACGAAAAAAAGATACAAGACAGCATTTATTTGCAAAATAAGCTGGAATTAATGAAAGAACAACACGAACCAATTGTAATTGAATATCTTGCAGGACATAAAAATTACGTTTACTACGAAGATTCAGCTCTTTTAAGAAATCTGTATTATTATCCGTACTTTCAAATATTAGTTGTTACTTTTTTTATTGCAATTTCATATTTTGCATTCAGTTCGGCAAAACGAGCCGAAGAAAATCAACTGTGGGCAGGTATGTCAAAAGAAACTGCCCATCAATTAGGTACACCTATTTCTGCTCTTGTTGCTTGGGTCGAACTTTTGAAACTTAAAAGTGAAGACAAACAACTGATAGAAGAAGTAAGTAAAGACGTAAAACGCTTAGAAACCATTACTGAAAGATTTTCAGGTATCGGTTCAAGTCCGGTATTAATGCGAAATAATCTTTATAAAGTTCTGATAAATTCTGTTTCATACCTTCAACGCAGAACTTCAAAAAAAGTTGAATATATTTTAAACTTCGATAAAGAAGGAGAGCTTTTAATACCGTTAAACGAGTCTCTTTTTGAGTGGGTTATCGAAAATATGTGCAAAAATGCAATTGATGCCATGCAAGGAAAAGGAAAAATAACTATTTCGGTTACAGAAAAAAAAGAAAACGTATTTATTGATGTTCACGACACCGGAAAAGGAATTGCCAAATCGCAATTTAAAACAGTGTTTAAGCCCGGTTACACAACAAAAAAACGAGGTTGGGGTTTAGGTTTATCACTAGTAAAACGTATTATAGAAAGTTACCACTCAGGCAAAGTATATGTAAAAAGTTCAGAAGTTAATAAAGGTACAACTTTCAGAATAAATTTAAAAAAATAAAAGAAAAGAAACTGCCGATTCAAATTTTTTCCGGATAGTCGGTAATATCTCTTATTTCATTATACAACTTTTTAAGTCTTTTATACATTCTTAAATATACCTTTTTGTAAAGTTTATCATATATTTCTTTGTTTTTTTGTTGCGGAGAATATGATTTTTCAGTTCTGCACATATTTTTTACGGCATCTTCGTAAGAATTAAAATATTTCATCCCTACTGCAGCATTTATTGCTGCTCCGAGTGCGGATGTTTCATAAATATGAGGTTTTTCAACAGGCAAATTAAAAATATCTGCCGTTAATTGAAGTGCTTGCTCACTTTGTGAGCCGCCGCCGGAAACAATAATCTTTCGTATTTTTGTTTTAGTCTTTTTTTCGGTTCTTTGTAAACCTTCTTTCAAAGCATAAGCTAAACCTTCAAGAATTGCCCGGTAAATATGTGCTCTGTTATGAACATCACCGAAACCGATTATTGCACCTTTTGCCTCCGTGCCCGGAATTTTAACACCCGGCGACCAATACGGCTGTAAAGTAAGCCCGAGAGAACCCGGCGGAATTTTTTTAATCATCTCATCAAACAATTCTTCCGGTGTTTGTCCTGTTTTTTCGGCAATTTCAACTTCTTTAGAACCAAATTCGTTTTTAAACCAATTTACCATCCAAAACCCTCTGTATATCATAATTTCTGTGTTGAAAAAATCTTGAACCGGACCGGGATAAGAAGGAAAAAACGGAATTACTTCATAGTATTTTTTTTGTATAGTTTGAACGGTTGCAGTTGTGCCGTAGCTTAAACAAGCAACATCAGGCTCAAAAACTCCCGAACCCAAAACCTCCGATGCTTTGTCGGATGCTGCAGCAATAAGAGGCAAACCGGCAGGAATACCGGTAACTTTTGCTGCATCTTCACTTATATTTCCCAATAATTCTGCCGGTTTAACTAATTCAGTCAGCATTTTCGGTTTTACCGGAAACATTTTGCTGTTTCTGTGATTTTCCCCTGCCCATTTATGTTTTTTATAATCAAAAGGCATGTATCCGACCATGTTTCCTATTGAGTCAATAAATTTTCCTGTAAGTTTAAAAGTGAGCCAGCCCGAGAGATAAAGATATTTTTCAGTTTTCTCCCAAATATCAGCTTGGTTTTGAATTATCCAATTACATTCGGCATTTTTAACCGCATGCACAACAGATTCTTTCATATTAATCACCCTTAACGAAGTTCTTGCCAAAATTTTCGGATAATCTTTTGCTTTTGCCAACCTTTGATCAAGCCAAACAATTGCAGGTCTTAAGGGTATTCCGTTTTTATCGGTATTTATTACTGTTCCTCTTTGTGTAGTAATTGCAACAGCCTTTATTTTGTTTACGGGAACTTTTGTTTCAGAAAAAAGTTGCGAAGTAGTTTCGGAAAGTTTGTTCCAAAAATAATCAGGTTCTTGTTCTGCCCAACCCGGCTTTAATGAATAGTAAGGCTTTATATTTGTTTTTCTGATATCAACAATATTTCCCGACAAATCGAATAATACGGCTCTTATTGATTGTGTACCTACATCTATTGAAAGTATAATTTCAGAATTTGGTGTCATATTTTTAGGATAATTTAAAACTGTTCAATCCGTGAAAGTATAAAAAAATGAATAATTTGAATTCTTAACTGTAATTTATTCTTTATTTTGCATAAAATAATCAATTTGAAAAAAGTAATTATAGGTTTATCCGGAGGTGTTGATTCAAGCGTTGCTGCATATTTGTTAAAAGAACAAGGCTTTGACGTACATGCAGTATATATGATTAATTGGCATGATACAGAGGGAGTTATTGAAGGGAGTTGTCCGAGTGATGACGATGTTCTGGTTGCAAAACTTGTTGCCCGAAAGTTAAACATTCCTTTTCAAACAGTAGATTTTAGTGAACTTTATGCAAAACGAGTTGTTGATTATATGTTTTCGGAATATGAAAAAGGAAGAACGCCAAATCCTGACGTACTTTGCAACAGAGAAATTAAATTTGATGTTTTTTTAGATAAGGCTGTTGAACTCGGAGCCGAATATGTTGCAACCGGGCATTATTGCAGAAAAGAAACAACAGAAAAAAACGGAAAACAAATCCACAGATTACTTGCAGGAAGGGACGGTAATAAAGACCAATCTTACTTTTTATGCCAGCTTTCGCAAAAACAACTTGAAAAAGCTTTATTTCCGATAGGCGAACTTCAAAAATCGGAAGTCAGAGATATTGCCGATAAATTAGGGCTTGCAAGTGCACATAAAAAAGATTCGCAAGGTATATGTTTTGTCGGGAAAGTCGATTTGCCTACTTTTCTGCAACAAAAATTAAAAAGTAAAACAGGTGATATTGTTTTAATACCAAATAATCTTCCGGAATTTCAAAAAACAAAAGATCATACAAATTTAAAGTTTGAGGAACAATTAAGATTATTATCTGAACCTTATTTTTACAAACCCGAAGACGGTAAAATTGTCGGACAACACCAAGGTGCACATTTTTACACAATAGGACAAAGAAGAGGGATCGGAATCGGAGGTTTAAAAGAGCCCCCTTTTGTTCTTGATATTGATGTAGAAAAAAATATTGTTTATATAGGTGAAGGGAAACAACATCCGGGGCTTTTCAGAAAAGGGTTATTTATTTCAAAAGATGAAATACATTGGGTTCGTCCGGATTTAAAAATTAAAACAGGCGATTCAAAAAAGTTTTATGTAAGAATAAGATACAGACAGGCTTTGCAAGATGCTGTTTTATTTATGAAAGATAAAGGAGCATATATTATTTTTGATAAAGACCAAAGAGGAATTACTTCAGGGCAATTTGCAGCTTTTTATATTGAAGATGAATTAATCGGTTCGGGGGTTATAGCATAAAAAAAGGTCGCAAAAAATACGACCTGAGATTTTAAAATTTTCAACTTTATTCTTGCTCCGCTAAAAACTTTTCAGCATCAAGTGCCGCCATACAACCTGAGCCGGCAGCAGTTACAGCTTGTCTGTATATTGAATCTTGAATATCGCCTGCTGCAAAAACTCCCGGTATATTTGTTTTTGAAGTTCCGGGTATTGTTTTTATATAACCGGTTTCATCTGTATCAATAAAATCTTTAAATAATTCAGAGTTTGGTTTATGACCGATTGCAACAAAGAAACCGTCAATTTTAATTTTAACTTCTTCTTCATCGGATTTACCTTTGCGTTTTATTAAGGTTGCTCCGGTTACCACATTTGTTCCCGTAACTTCCTTTGTGTTATGTTCATACAAAACTTCAATATTAGGAGTGTTTTCAACACGCTTAATCATTGCTTTTGAAGCACGCATATAAGGTTTTCTGATAATTAAATATACTTTTTTAGCAATGCTTGCAAGATAAGATGCCTCCTCTGCAGCGGTATCTCCTCCTCCGACTACTGCAACATCCATGTCTTTATAAAAGAACCCGTCACATGTTGCACATGCAGAAACACCTGCACCCTTAAATTTAGTTTCGGATTCCAATCCGAGATATTTTGCGGTTGCTCCGGTTGCAATAATTACGGTTTCGGCAATAAACGGTTTTTTATTATCGACAATTACTTTAAACGGTCTTTTGGAAAAATCAACTGATGTAACTTCTCCCCATTGTACATCCGTTCCGAATCGTTCGGCTTGTGCTTTAAGGTCTTCCATCATTACCGGTCCTGTAACACCTTCGGGGTAACCCGGGAAATTATCAACTTCGGTTGTTGTCGTTAATTGCCCGCCGGCTTCCATGCCTTGGATAACGACCGGTTTCAAGTTTGCTCTGGCAGCATAAATTGCTGCTGTATATCCTGCCGGTCCCGAACCAATAATTAAGCATTTTACATTTTCGACAGCTTCCATCTCTACTGACTTATTGTCATTGTTTTCTTCTATGTTTAATGTTTTAAAAAAACTCATATTTTTTAATTTTAATTGATATTCCTGATTAATTGCCAAATTTAATCATGTTTGCTAATTAAATTCAGTCATTATTAACTTTTCTTTTCAAAATTTATTCCGTTTAATATCATAACTTATTTTGTCAGTAATTTTTGGAGAGTATAAATTATTTCATAATTTTGCGTTCGTTTTTAGAGCAAATACAAGTTCGGGGTGTAGCTCAGTTGGCAGAGTACGCGTCTGGGGGGCGTGGGGTCGGAAGTTCAAGTCTTCTCACCCCGACAGGATGAAAGCCTTTTAAATCAGGAGATTTGAGGGGCTTTTTCTTTTTAACAAATCGCCAAAAACAGCTTTGGTTTACACATGGTTTACATGCAGTTTTACTTTCTTTTTTTTTGAATTCTTTTAATATTAAGTCGGCGGATAAATAATATGATATATTGATTATTTTTTCTATCTTTACAGCATGGAAAAAATAGATTTACGCAGAGCAAGTAAAGAGGAAAAAGAAGCAATAAGAATTCGTGCTATTCACATGCATACTCAGAAATTAAAACAAAATGA